>NZ_FXAX01000001.1:2100000-2343076 GCF_900177805.1 Fibrobacter sp. UWB13
CGGACCTCTCTGGTGGAACCCGACACCAATCAAGTTCAAGCCCAAATAAGCATTTGCAGCAAAGCCCTTAGACGCAAACCAGTCGTCATCGACGCCACTCAACAAGGAATAGTGAACGCTCTGCGTTACAGGAGTCGTCTCATAATTGCTGCTTGTGTTGACATATTCATCATCAAAGAAATCGACTTCCGGTACAGCACTTGGGGCAAGTTCGAATTCGCGATTGCCAAACAGGAACTTGACCTCAACGGATTGCATATCGTCGAATGCATACCTTGCCGACAAGAAAAGATCATTGCGCTTTTCGTATTCAATGCGATTTTCTTCAGGGATATTGTCTTTTTCGAAAGTCTTCAAAAAGCGCAAATCCATCAAGTCATAACCAAAGCTGAACTTCCAACGGTGACTGATCAAATTCGACAATTCCAAACGCGGACGGAATCCATAAGAAGACATGCCGTAAAAGCCAGCCAACTTCAAATTTATTTCCATCTGGTTCACGTAATTCAGAGAAATCTCACCATAGGCATTTGCACCAATCACGTTAGAGCCAAAGCCGCCAGCCGCCACATCGACAGTCGGATGCACGCCCACATCAATCAGCAAGTCCCCATCGGGCTGCATATTGAACGAAACGGTGTCATACGGCACTTTAGAGGCAATGGCATAGGCAAAATTTTTCGGAGCCACAAAACCCGTATCTTTGGGATTCCAATAAGACGCCACAGACGAATGGAGCTCCGCCGAAAGACTATCAAAAACCGGGTTAAATTCAAACCACGCATCGGACTTTTGCTTTTCGGAATATTCACGACGCCCATCGACCACAGGGATGATTTCACGCAGACCATGTTCCACCGCCGTGAAGCCAGCCTGAATCATAGACTTGCGGGATGTATCCCGAATAGAATGCGGCCTCACAAAAATGCCCTGATCGACCAACTTCGACAAGATGTTCTTCTTAAGCGTTCGCGTTTCCACGTTTCCATCAAGTTCAAAACGCACCGGATCGGAAACAACAATCAGCGATGCTTCTTGTGGATTCTTGGACAACGGGAGTGCAAGGTACGGACAAAGTTCACCAGATTTTTCGTTCCCTGCAATCGGAAGCGACGCTACGATATCAGCGTATGACGGATTTTCAATGAGGCTATCGCAAGTGGAAAGCGTAAAGGGAATACGGTAAGTACCACGCTGGCGGTATAATGATTCTTCAAAGCGAAGGCGCGAAAGAGAGCGCTCAATAGAGGCGGTATCGGGCACAAGCGCATGCATGCTGCGATAGACATTCCCTGCCGTATCTGCATAGAACGAGAACCTTTGACGAAGCGACGGAATCCCCTCCACAGAAATCGGGAGGCTAAAAGCATCGTGTTCCGTTTTATCATGAATCGTATTCACGCCAACAAATTCGGCAATCGTAGAATCCATCATCAAGCGCTGGATATCGTCAATCGAGACGCCGAGCGACCAAAGAGCCCCCATCCAGGCGCCCCACGAAGTGGCGACAATGGAATCGACAGGAATCTTGTATTCTTCCAAAGCGTACAAAGCGCCCAAATGGAACCATGGCGAACGCTCGCCACCGCCGAGATAAAGCACAGACTTGGTCTTCTTGGCCTGCAGCGAATCGGGAACAAGCTGCATAGCGCTCAAAAGCGTTTCATCAGCAGAATGTGCCGCCTCTACAGGCGCCACGTAAACAGAGGCAATCGCCGCCGTCAAAAGGAGCGTTTTTTTAAGCCAGCCGAGCGGGGTTGGAAACATACCGACCTGCCTCTGCGGCTGTCACATAGTTAGAGCGAACCAGTTCCGCCAAGCAATCATCCATCAAAAGCATGCCTTCGGAAGCAGAGGACACCATCACGGACGGAAGTTTGAACTGTTCACCGCTGCGAATGTAAGCAGCCACGTTTTGCGTGTTAAAAAGGATTTCCCAAGCAGAAACGGTTCCACCGCCTTCTGCCGCTGCGGGTAAGAGTCTCTGCACGACAACCGCCTTGAGAGCAGCCGCAAGCATCGTACGGACAAGGTCTCGATTTTCGGGAGTGGCAGCGGAAAGGAGAGCATCGACAACGCCAACGGCGTTACCCGCCGTCACGTTCATGACCACCAAGGCGCCCGATTCTGCAGCACGTAAAATGGAAATCAACGACGAGCCGTCAAAATCGCCAAGCCAGAAAAGATCTGTTCCACTGCGAAGACCCTGTTCCAACTTTTCGGAGGTCGAGCCGACCGTATTCACAAGCTTTAAGCTTTCACCCGTTTTCACAGGCAGTTCACGGCTTTCATCCAAATCGCAGAACCGCAAAATGCCAGAACTGCACAAAGCCGAAACATAAGACGTCGCTGAGACCGTTTTCCCGGAGCATGCGGGTCCTGCAAAAATCACGAGACCGGAACTGAGACCGAGCAAGCTATCAAGCGAGGCAGGCGCGCCAAGAGCCGTAAAATCCGGACATTCCGCCATAAGCGGGCGGAAAATTGCCGCATTGCCAAGCGCTTCGCGGAAGTACTTCACGCGCCACTTGGTGTTTACCCAAGGGCCACCGACAAACGTTCCGGACTCGCCATCAAGCGCGCCTAAAAACTCAAGCAGAGAACCAAACGGGAGTGCTGTAGATTCGGGGACCGCACACACGCGACCCGCAAAGCGCACCGCCGAAGGAGCGCCTTCAGTCACAATCAATTCGCTCGCCCCGATGTTCAAGGCGTATTCCAAAAGAGATTCAATTTCTGATGCCATGATGAACCTCGCTAAACCTTGCGGTAAGACGCAAAACGGCGGCTGTCGTTTGCACGTTTCCAGGCTTCGTTGCCTTCGATGTAACCGGATTCTACGCACATCTGCAAAGAATCGTCGAGCGTAATGCCTTGATCTTTCTGGTTGCTAATCGCAGAGAGGATCTGCGACACATCGCACTTGCGGATCATGCCCGCAATCGTCGACGTGACCTTCATTGCTTCGGTTGCAAGCACAAGTCCCTGATTTTGCACCGCCGGAATCAAGTGCTGCACGATGACACCCTTGAGCTGTTCAGCAAGCGAGCACGCAAAGGCACTGCGGTTCTCGCTCGGCACAGACATGAGGAGGCGCGAAAGAAGCGCGTTGATGTTGTTGCCGCTCGCGACTGCAAACACGAGAGCACCCGCGTTCGAAGCCTGCATGAGCAGGGAAAGTTCTTCCATCGTTTCGAGATGGTCAAAGAGAATCACGTCGGCGCCGGTGCGGATGGCGAGTTCGATGCCTGCGGCACCGGAGCGCACATGCAAGCCAACTTCGCGCTGGGCGATGGAGCCGTTCGGATTCTGGAGCAAGCGTTCAATCGGCTTTTCGACCGTCTGGATGAACACCTGACGATTCGCAGCAATGCACTCGGCAAAGGCGGTCATCGTCGTGGAGCGGCCGCTCGACGACGGGCCCGCAATGAGCACAAGCCCGCTATTGAGCGTCGCAAACTGCATGCTGAATTCGGGCAAGTAAAGATTTTCGAGCGCCACCGATTCCATCGGAATGATGCGAATGGAAATGCTCGGCGTGACGTCGTTCCACGTCACGGAAATGCGGGCGCGACCGGCACCGGGGAGGCCCATTGTCTTACTGAAATTGCGACCGACCACAATCTTGTAGCCGTCTGCAAAGCCTTCGGCGGCTTCGGTCAGGCGGTCCATCAAGTGCGTTTTTTCGAGCACCTTTTCGGACGCGATAAAGAGCTTGCCAGATTGGCGCATGGTAATCTGGCGGTCGGCGTAAAGGTAAACGTCCGTGACGTTAAACTTGCGGGCGTAAGCGATGATTTTTGCAAGCGGTGTAATCGGATGCAAGACATCGGGAGCTTCAACGGCTTCGCCTTCGCCGGTAGCAACGGCGAACTGCGACGGAAGTTCTTCGGTCGCAGTTTCTTCGGCGGGCGTTTCGCTTTCGACCGGAACTTGCACGCTCGCCATGCTCGTCGTTTCGAGACCTTCGACTTTTTCGATGACGACCGTCGAAGATGAGGCTTCGCCGTAAAGGCTGCTGTTGCCTTCAATCTTTATAGCAGGTTCTTCCTCCGGCTGCGGAGCAGGCGCAGCAGAAACTGCGGGAGCAGGCTGTGCGGGAGCGGCAGAATGCGCCGGGGACGAGGGCTGTGCAGGTGTTGATGCGGAATGCGCCGAGGCTGTAGCAGGCGCAGACGGAGACGCCGCGGGCTTTTCAACAGGCTTTTCAGCAGGCTTCGCGCTTTTCGCTTCGAGGTTCTTCACAAAGGTAAGAACCTTATCGTACATGGACTGTTTCAAGATTCCCGCACGAACAAGAACCTGACCGATATCCATCGAGTCGGAGATTTCGCCCCAGTGAGCCTTGACCTGGTCCTCGGACACAACCTTGTTGTGCACAAGGACTTTTGCCATGTACTGATTTCTCATAGGAAATCCCTCCGACTAAACCACCAACTTGCAATTGCCAAAAACACACCGATGTAACCAAGAGCATACACACTGTTCCAGAACACATACATGTCCGGGAGTGCCACTCCATGCACCACATAGTTCGTCACGTTAAAGCGATAAAGTCCAGGGAATACGGCGTGAATCACGACAGCAGCCTTTTCAAGAATGGCTGAAGACGTTCCCTGCAATTCGCCCATGCGGCTTGCAAACCTGACCTGTTCCAAGAGTTGGTCGCTCAAGTGGCCCGCAAAATAAACACCAAGCGTAAAGAGAGCCGAGAGCACCGTGCTACTGAAACTGCTGAATAGGAGTGCGACCGCAATCACGACCGCCATCTCGCAGAAGATGAGATAGATTGCCGTCAGGAGGCTCACCGTCGGGCTAGAATTTGTAATCCACAGAATCGCATAATAGATTCCCGTGAGGAGCACGAGATGCACAGCGACAACCGCCAAAAGCCCAAAGTACTTGCCCACGATAAACGCGGCACGGCTAATGGGCTTTGACAAAAGCGTGAGCACCGTACGGCGCTGGATTTCCTTTTGCACAAGGCTAATGCCCACGAAGATGGAAATCAAAAGGCCCGAAAGGCTCATCACCGAAAGCGTCGTGGACTTGATGACATAAGCGCGGTCAAACACCGACCACTCGCCAAGCACAATGCTAAAAAGCGTAAGTGCAATCGCCAAAAAGCCAATGTTATAAAGAATCTTATCGCGAATGGATTCGCGGAACGTATTGAGGGCAATAATGCCGATATGCTTAAGCGTCTGCACGGGCAATTTCCTCCGTCAAAATATCTTCGAGACTCGGACGCTTGTGGTCCATCTTTTCTACGGCAATCCCGTTCGAGAGGCAGAAGCCGAGCAAACGGTCGCGGGCGACATCGTCGGCGCAGATGTATTCTTGCGGGTGACCGGTAAGCGTTACACCGCGAGGCAAGTCCGCTTCCAAAATAGCCTGGCGCGTCCGCACATGATATTCCACACCGCAGGATTCCGTGATATCATCGACGGTCCCTTCGCGGACAATCTTGCCATCGACAATCATCGCCACGCGGTGGCTGATGCTTTCCACGTCGCTCAATAAATGGCTCGAATAGAAAATCGTCACGCCATCGCGGTTGAGCTGCTGGATAGCCTCGCGCACGTCGCGACGTCCCATCGGGTCCAGGCCGCTCATCGGTTCGTCGAGAATCAAAAGCTTCGGCTTGCCAAGAATCGCCTGGGCAATGCCCACGCGCTGCATCATGCCCTTGGAATACGAACGCAAGCGGCGGTCGATCCAGTCCTTGTTCGCGTGCAAAAGTTCAAGAGCCCAGCCAATGCGGGATTCGAGTTCCGCACCCTTGAGGCCCACGAGCTTTCCGTAAAAACGCAAAAGTTCACGACCCGAGAGATAATCGTAAAAATACGGCTGTTCCGGAGAATAACCGATATACTGGCGGCTCTTCACATCGCGCGGGCTGATGCCGTTTACAAGCACCTTGCCCGAATCAAAATTCAAAAGTCCCGTCAGAACCTTGATCGTGGTGGACTTGCCCGCCCCGTTAGGTCCAATAAATCCATACACCTTGCCCGCTTCGACTTTGAAGCTCACATCCTTGAGCGCAAGCTTCGGCTTCATCGTAAAGCCACTGCGGTACGTCTTGTGCAGGTGCTCAATTTCAATCATCAAATCGCTCATACACGCAATCACTTGTTAGAATTTTCGTCGGAATCGCTAGTTGCATCTTCGCTAGACTCATCATCGGAATCGCCGAGGCCAGCCGCCTTGTAAGATTCTTCAATTTCACGACGGCGACGATCCGCCTTCTCTTTCTTGTTGATGAAAAAGTAAATGACGGCACCGATCAAATACACGATAATGCCCGAATAGAAAATCGGGTTGATAGATTTGCCCTCAAGACCGGGGAAAACGTTCAAAATAATTTCGTGACCAAAAAGCGAAAGCAGCACCAAGATAAAACCGAGCACCCTAAGCACATGAGTGACAATCACAATTTTTTGCATCGTAAACCTCTAAACGATGCCGTACAACCCGCACGGCATTCACATTTTGAATATATGTATTTATAGATGAAAAAGGCGAGCAAAATCGCGAATATCGTGCGATTTTAAGCGATTTACACGCAAAAAAGGCCTTGCGGCGGGATGCGTTCTGTTCAACGAATATATTTATAACGGCCTAGAAGGTCGAAATAACGAGCTTTCGTAGAAGTTCTTATCACTGGGCGACGTTTTTTAATGGCCGTAATTTCGTCATTTGAATGATAACGCATAAAAATCTGCCTATAATGTATATCCCCATTTTTTTCTTCAAACACAAAACCATTATCTGATTTTTTATAAGCATACTTGTAATCTGAGGTATCTTTGCCGTCTTTATATTCTTCACATTCGTAATCATCATTAGAATTTCCAACTATATAAAAATATCTAGTTGAAGGATGGTCTGTATTATAATGATTTATCTCCATAAATACAACGGAATCATTTCTAAGAACCATCTCGCTATAGTACTCATCATTTAAAACACCAGACGAGTAAGAACGTATCCATCGAGATTTATAGTTCTTGGCTATTTTAGTTATTATGTCCACACTAAATAGACCATCTTTATATTGTTTTTCAACAAAAAACAAAGTGTCTTTATAAGAAGAATCGGAAAAAAGAATTTCGCCCCCTTTTTTTGAAAGAACCTTTTCATCTAACGAGCGATAAAAATTATAAGCAGTCGTATCGACAACATCACCGATATATATAGTCACAAATCGTTCAATTATTTTATTGCGATAATAATACTTGCCTACATTTTCATAATTATGATCTTTACCTAAATTAACTTTTTCATAAACTGAATCTATTTGAGGCTCTCCCTCAACTGGATAATAATCAAAACCTTTTCTTTTGAAATAAGCCTCTGTACATGTATTTGCGGCAACATAAGACGTCAAAAGCAACAAAAAAATCAGAATATTCTTCATATTACACTCCTCCAAACAGAATACAACTTATCTATGCTAATAAATATAATTAAAATATTATCAAAGCAAAAAGAAAGTCACCCTAAACAAGCATGATAGGGGCGAAAGCCGTTCAGGGTGACCTAGAAAAAAATTACTTGACTTTGACGCAGCGGACGGAGGCAGCGATGGTCTTGTTGTAATGTTCGTACGTTACTTTATCCTGTACGCGGACCATCACAGCGCGGGATTCGTCGAATGCATCAGCAGTCCAGAAGCTTGCACTCACGTTTTCGTCGGCAAACTTGCCATCGTAATAGCGGAAGCCATCCTTGCCGATGTTGAGCGCCTTGAGGTCAGCCTTTTCAAAGTCAGCCTGTTTCGGGAGTTCCCAGCCTGTGGGGCATGCGTCATTGGCGGATTTCCAATCGTAGAGGCGGCCATACTTTTTGCAGTTGTCGAGGTTATTGCCGTAGCAGTAACTGGAATCAAAATTCAGAAGGTTGGCGTTTTCAGCCATCCACACGCGGCCACCCGTTTCGACGGTGGAATAGGTCTGGCCTTGGCATTTGAGCGTCTTGGCGAATTCATCGTAATGGCAGTTTTCAACTTTTTCGCATGCAGTAAATGCAATTGCGGTTACAAAAAGAGCCAATACGGCAACGAACTTGAACTTCATATGTTCAATCTCCTTAAGATTGTTTTTTTGACTTTTTCAAGAGCTCTTTTTTTTCGGGCACAAATGTAGATGGAATTAGCCGTTTTGACTAATACTTTCTTTCGATTAGATTCATAATTAAAAATTATGAATTAGGGTTTTTCTATAAGGAGCTATCCCTTTACATGTATTGCGGCGGCGAATTCTTTGAGAAGTGCAGGATCGTTGACTTTTTCCCAAAGGGTGCCTGTGACGATGATCTGGGCGCCGGCGGCAACGCGGACGGCTGCGGTCTGCGGGTCCTTGATTCCGCCACCGGTGATAATCGTCATTTCGGTTGCCTTGCGGGTGTAGGCGATGTGTTCGACCGGCACAGGTTCTTCTGCACCGCTACCCGCTTCGAGGTAAACGTAGCGCATGCCCATGAGTTCTGCGGCGATGGAATTCACCATGCTGAGTTTCGGCTTGTTGGCCGGCACCGGCATCGTGTTGCTGATGTATTCGACCGTCGTGCGCTTGCCACTGTTGATGAGCTGGTAAGCCGTCGGGATGGCTTCCATGTTGAGTGCACGCACGAGAGCACCACCGCGCACCTGTTCGTCAATAAGGTAGTTCGGATTGCGACCGCTCACGAGCGTCATGAAAAGCATAGCATCAAAGCCAGGAACGACCTGAGAAGCGCCACCCGGGAAAAGAATCACCGGCAAGTCGACCGCAGCCTTGAGGGCTGCAACCTGCTTTGGGAGCGTGAAATTGCCGAGGTAAGAACCGCCGACCAAAAGCAAGTCTGCACCATTTTCCGCAGCCATCGTGCCAGCCTTGACAAAGGCGGCTTCGTCCGAAGTATCCGGATCCAAGAGCACAGCAAAAAGTGCACCGCGCTTTTCGATATCAGCATTCAAACGGAGTTCAGTCTTACCAGGTTTCATAACAATTCCTTTTCACACATAATGCGCAAGATAGAGTAAAGATACAATATTTCCTCAAAAAAAGGAGGCAGACCGAAGCCCGCCTCCTCCTTTTCCTCCTCTCTTTTCCTATCCTCCCAAAGCAAATTCACGTCTAGGCAAGGATATCTGATTCTTCTGATGTTACACCTGTCATAACAACCTCCTTTAATTTTTGACGCATCGGATACTTATACGCACATCCGGATCATCAGACACTCGGTAATCATACGGCTTCCAGTTATCCATTGTAAACGACCACACAGACCAAGAACCCGCTTCATCCTGTTGCAAGAATGTCATGTATTCCATAGTGATATCGCCAAATCCAATCTGGTGCAAATACCTAGAGGCATACCACCCAAAGCCCTCATACACTTCAAATTGTTCTCTGCAATCATGGGAATAACATTCACCACTTTCTTTTTCAGCAAAGTAAAACACACGAGACCATTCCTTACGTGTCGGGATATGCCACCCGTCCGGGCAAAGCCCCTGGAAACGTCCATTTTCCATTACAATCGAATCGCCACCAATGACGTCAGAAACAGCGTATCCCGCATAAGTTTCCCAATACGAGGAATCACGCGAATTGATGTATTCTTCAAATTCACCATCGCGGCCCTGATTTTTAACAAAGAAAGCCGAATCAATTCCCAAAACAGGCTGAATAAGCGAATCGCTATACCTCAGGTTTTCAGCAAGCCAGGTATAAGTTGAACCCTCGAAACTGTACGTTACCGTCTTATAGACCTTTCCATCGCGAGCATCCGTCATCGTCCCTTTCGTAATGGAGAAAGCTTCTTCCAGCTGTTCCGGGGTATTCTTATCCAAAATAGTCCACGCTCCCGACACACACGTAATGTCCTTAAATAGCCTGGATTCACACGGGAGTTCCTCGGTATGCCCCTCCAGTTCCGGCGTACATTTTCCAAGCCCATAAAGGGTCGCCAAGAAACCATCCAAAAATGCGGAATTCCCATAACCGGCACTCATACCAGTTCTGAACGAATAAGCACTCGCCGCAAAATAATCCCTTATCGAATCTACCGATGTAAGCGTTCCCGATGTTCCAAAAGCATCCGCGATGATCAAAGGAGAACTTTTCCTCAACCAGCAAATTATAAACGCATTCATATAAAGCATCGCGGTTTCATATTTCGGCTTTTTCAGATAGGAGCCATCGTCGAAAGAAAAGACACCATCCGGCAAGCCCAAGGATTCAAGAATTTCACGATCAGCCTGTTGTTTTGCAGCCGCGAAGTCCATTCCTTGACGGACAAGATAACGCAAGCGAGCGGTCTCCAAATAAGTCATGATGTTGATATCAACGCCACCAGAATCCCGCACATCAACGATTGCGCTATAGGTTATGGTGTACTCTCCCCAATTTTCATTATACTCATCGAAAGACCATGTTCCGTCCCATTTCCAATAACCGTCCTCTACATACGGCGCTATTTCAAGCATGACATACGGACTATTCAACGAAACACTGTCAAAGCTGAATTCGCCATTATACCCCTGGCACTTGGCATAATAAAACACGCCTGTCGTGTCCAAAGTCACTGAATCCAATTCAGCCATCCTTATGATGGTTCCTTTTTTGGCAGAGATGCTCCACGTACCCATAGCAGAGCTATCGACGACTTCAGAACTTTCAACATTACGTGCAATCAATTTTGCGCTACCCGAGACAAATACATTCGGGAGCAACGCCTGGATGCCTGGTTCCTCAGATGATCCGCCTAAATCGCAAGTTTCTTCGGTGGAACCGCCCAAAGAACAACCGGCAAGCGCTACAGCAAACAACGTAGCGATGGCAATGTTTATTTTATTTAAAAACATGATATCCTCCTAACCCTTTTTAACACTCTTTTTTGTCAACGGAAAGAACTGAACGTTCAGTCGGTAGACCTCGTCCGTTTCGTCATCGCGCGTGGCAATCGCTATGATGCGTTTGCGAAATGCGGCGATTTCTTCAACAATTTCATCGTAGGCAGATTGCGTGATACCGAGCGTGAGGCCAGAAAAATGGCGTTCATCTTGCGGCACACCTTCAATAGCATCAAGAGCAAACTCACCCATCTTGCGATGCATCCCGCGAACCGCCACAGGAGTCACATCCATTGGTCCTGTCGTTACGGATTTTTCAGTCTGTACGTAATTGCCATTTTCGTCTTTTTGCAGCAAATTCGCCTTGACCAGAAAGCTCAGCGATTCGCTGACTTCGGCGGCGGTAATATCCGGTCGGCAAGCTTTAGCAAGCGCAAGCGGTTTTGCCCCCGGCATGGCTGGAGCTAGTTCACGGAGCACCGGATTTTTCCAGCTATTGAAATAGCGGAAAGAATCTCCCTCAAGAATTCTCACCTTGTGGATGTCGGCGATGGCAAGCATTTTGTTGAAAATGGACTTTTTCTCTTCGTCCGTTTTGGCATGGTCGAACTTGACCATTTCGCAAAAATAATCCAGCTCGTAATTTACAAGACCCATCGCGAACGCAACTTGACCTGCTGTTTCTTCGCTCAAGTTAGAGCGGCCTTCGCTCACGTATTTAAGGAACACTGGCGACGAAAAACCAGCCGCTCGCGTAAAAGTTTGCCAAGTAAACGAGGATTTCGCCTTTTTCTCAGCGTAGTAATCCGCGATGTATTGGTGATAGTTTGTGTACTCTAGTACATCCTTCATTGTTTCCTCCAAACAAAACAGCCTCTTGGTCCGAAGACCCGTGTTGTTTCCAATTTGAAATATAGCCTACAAAATTCAAAAAGTCAATAGTTTTATGATAAATAATTCATGTTTTTAAATAAATTTAGGCATTTTTACAAATATTCTATAAAAATCTATCAATTTTAAGGATATAAATAAAATAATCAAATAAAAGAAAAAAGAAGACGGGGCGAACCCCGTCTTCCCTTTTCCTCCTCACCTTATTGTCTCTCCCAACAAAAATCGCCCATGTTACGTCGGAAGAATCAATTTTTGATGCAGCGGACAACAACCTCCGTGTTCGGAGCGTAAAAAGGAACATTTCCATTTTCATCCCAATCTGGCACAAAGCCATTTGCGATATAGTAGTATAGTGACGGTCCTCCTACAGGAATTTCCGCATCAGGAATCGAAGCAAACCTAGCCCCGTCAAGGACGGTTCCAACATCAAGATTCCACTCCGGTCCATTCGATTCAACACGATTCCTCGTCCTCGGTTTCACAAAAGCAAAACCACTTCCTTCATCATCAAGCGCCGCACCTAAACTTTTGATTTTTTCAGACAAGATATTCCAATCTTCCTTATTAGGAATCCTCCATCCATCTGGGCACACACCCTGATGATTTGCTGGCTTCGATGGAGTAACCAAACCAGACAAATCCATACGGCATCCCCTCCAATATCGCCTAGAGCAATACTCATAAACATTAGCAGCCGTATCAAGATACAAGCATTCACCCGTAGACGATTTTTGCGAACAATATTCATACGCAACGTCCGGACCATCACGGAAATCTCCAGGATATTTATGATAGAATATTCCTTCAGTTTCATAAAATCTTTCAGGCAAGCAAGCTTCTTCAACAAATACTTCTTTCAAAGAATCTACCGTATTTCCATCAACCTCCACAAAATCAAGCACAACAGACGTCATCGCCAAGGAAGCCCAATCCACGTTTACCGCAGCGCGCCACGTATAAAAGCGTCCAAACAATTCACATGACGGGTCTCCATTCCAGCATCTCGTATTCCCCGGCAAATTATTCGCAACACCATTGACGTTTGCAGAAACACTATCAACAAAATTGAGATTCTCAGCCATCCAAGTTTGCGTAACGTTACCCCAATTATACGTCACAGTCTTATAAGTTTTGCCATCTCGATCATCAACCATAGAACCCGTTGTATAATCGACTTTCTTTTTTCCCGGCACCCATTTACCCGAATGGCATACAATCGAAGCTCTATCAATACGGCTTGTATCGTTCTCTCGAGAGTCCGTGCATCGACCAATATCACGCAAACGCGCGTAATAGCCTATTTCGTACACAAGAGTTTTGACCGTATTCTCATAAGTCTTTTCCGCAGCAGAACCCAAAGCGGCAACCATAGCAGGAGAAACGCCATAATAATAATATTCAATATTATACGGCAAATCGTCTATAATTCCAGATTCCCAACGGACTATATCGCCCATCATTTTTATTACATAAGACAATTCGCCCCTAACGCTCTTAGCATCTTCAAAGCTTCCTAAATCTTCATAGACACCATAATTTCCAAGAATTTCACTTTCTGCTTTTTTACTGGCATCATCAAAAGACATCCCCTCTGCGAAATATTTTTTCAACAGCGGAGTTTTCATATAAGTTAACGAATTAATGCTAATTTCACGATTTTTTCGCACATCGACAACAGCATTCAAAGGTACAGGATACATCGTGGAATCCAAAACCCCACAGCTAGAGGGCAAAGCCGCCGCCCAGGAGGAATCTTCAGCGATCAAAGCGTCATAATCACACGGAACATCACGAAATTCAGGATATGACGAAGACCCCCAAACACCACGTTCATGACAATCAAACGCAATGCAAGAATCTTGAATTCCAATTAACACATACGGGCTCGCCAAAGACGAATCCAGCAATTCAAACCGACCTTCATCATTATCAATTGTATCCGTAAAAGTACGCCCCGTTGGATCAAGCGTAAGCGGGTCCAATTCTTGAATAATCACGACCGTTCCTTTTGCAGCATTCAAATAACCGTCATTACTTTCGGGCACCGAATCATGCCCTTTCAAGTCCATCACTTTGGGAACCACATCGCCCACGCGACCCACCAAGGCATAGACACCTTGTTCCTCCGTGTAGCCGCCGTCTTGCGCAAGCGGAGAAACGCTAGGTTCATCAGAACAAGCTGCAAACATAAAGGCCAGCAGCATAGCCATTTTGCAGGCAACCAGCCCGCTGAATTTAGAGTAATTCATATTTCCTCCTAACCTTTTTTATTAATACTTTTGTTTGTCATCGGAAAGAGCTGCACATTTAAACGGTAGACTTCGTCCATACCGCTATCTTGCGTCGCAATCGTAATAACCCTCTTGCGGAATTCAGCTGTTTCCTGAACAATTTTTTCGTAGGCATCACGCGTGATACCAAGCGTAAGGCCTGAGAAATGGCGTTTATCTTGAGCAACGCCTTCAATGGCCTCCAAAGCAAACTCGCCCATCTGGCGGTGCATTTCGCGAACCGCAATCGGAGTTACTTCCATCGGTCCCGTTGTCACGCCTCTTTCGGTCTGCTTGTAATTTCCGTCTTTATCTTTTTGGAGCAAGCCCGCCTTGACGAGAAAATTCAACGTTTCAGTCACTTCGGCGGCTGTAATTTCTGGGCGGCAGGCACGCGCAAGTGCAAGCGGCTTTGCGCCAGGCATCGCAGGGGCGAGTTCACGGAGCACCGGATTTTTCCAGCTTTCAAAATAGCGGAATGAATCGCCTTCTATAATTTTAGCCTTGACAGAATCTGCAATTGAAAGCATTTTGCCAAAAGCATCTTTTTTCTCGGCGTCCGTTTTTGCGTTGTCAAACCTGACCATTTCGCAAAAGTAATCTTGTTCGTAGCCGGCAAGATGCATGGCCTGCGCCACGCGCAGCGCGGCCGCATCGCTCAAGTTGAGCTTGCCTTCGCTCGCATACTTCAGATGAACTGGCGAAGAGAATCCCGCAGCTCGCGTGAATTCCTGCCAAGTGAATGCGGATTTCGCCTTTTTGTCGGCATAGTAATCAGCAATATACTGACGATAACTAGTGTATTCTAGTATATCTTTCATTGTTTCCTCCTAACGTAAACAGCATCTCGACTTACAGGTCCGTGCCGTTTACAGAACCAAATATAAATCACAAATTTCAAAAAGTCAATAGTTTCATCATAAATTTTTAGTGTTTTTAGTAAAATTTAAGCAATTTTTATTATTCATTAAAAATTTTAGTCATTTTTCACAATATAAACAAAATAACTATCATTTCTACAAAACGAGATACCGATCCCGGCACAAGGCTGGGATGACAGCGCAAAAAAGAAAGGCGGGCCGAAGCCCGTCTTCCCTTTTCCTCCTAACAAATAATTTTTATGCGATTTTAAATGGTTTAGTTTTTGATGCAGCGGACTGGCAGCCTTTCTGAGGACTCTGAAAATCCATATCCCTCCACTAGAGATAAATAGACGCTGTTTTTGACGTCCGTTTCTCCAATGTCTTCATCCGGATCTATTGCCAATCTTGTTGTATAAGAACCAACTTGCACCTTCAATCCAAAACCCACGGGATTTCCTAAATCCGCCATGTCAAACAGGTAAAACTGCACGGTGCCTTCGGGAACGGCATAATAATCTCGTACAGATGACAAGAGTGTCTCCCAATCGGTTGATTTAGGCACTCTCCATCCATCAGGACACACGTTATCCATCAAAGCTTCGTTCGAATAGTAGCAGCCTTCGACTATGCTCCATTTTTCATTACACGACGAACCTTCTTGTGCATCGAATCTCAGATTTTCTGCCATCCAAGTTTGCTGCGCTCCGCCCACATTAATCGTAACCGTCTTGTAAAGTCGTCCATCGCGCGCATCTGTCATCGTTCCTTCGGTATGTTCCTTTTCGACCATCGTTATCCGCCAGCTTCCTGAGCGGCAAACCAAGCCGTAATCTGCAATACAGGATTGATGATAATCTGGTTTAGGTGCGTTGAAAGTTTCTCCTTCGCGAGCTTGGTCGCAGCGTCCAATACCAAATACAACAGACAGCATATTTGCAAAATATTCTACCACACGTTGTTCTGTCCTGTAAAAACGAACTCCTTCTTCTCCAGTTTGTTCGAAGTATTCATACGGGGTAGCTAAGGTAAGTTGCACAAGGCTGATATTGGCGTTAACGATGTCCACGAAACCCGAATCCACAGATGCATCAATATTGTGGAACGAGCCATGCTCGGCAATAGCGTCAAAAAGCATTTCGAGAGGTTCACCTCCAAATATCAAGCTTTCAGGATATATCCCTTTATGGTCATACGTAGGCAAGACAACGGATAACGCATAAATCAATGCCGTATATTCCATGGGGTCTTCGTTCATGATATTATCAGACAATCCATAGATGCCAAAAGCGTTCAAGATTTCTGTTCTAGCCTGTTGCTTTGCTTGTGAAAATCCAATTCCCGTTTTCACAAGATGCAGGGAGCGCAGGGCCTCCAGATGTGTCAATACGTTAATTTGTACTTTTCCCGTATCGCGTACATCGGCAAAGACGCTATAGGCGTATTCGGTTTCAGGAAAAGGCCTTTCTGCCGTAATAAGGATGTATGGACTTGTCAAGGTCACATTCTGGAACGAGAAGTCTCCGCTGTCATTCACGATGGTATCTTTAAGTACGACGCCTGTATTTGTGAATGATATTGAATCAAGTTCATAAAGGGTAATCACGGTTCCTATTTCAAGACCCCGCATGTCAATCTGTGGGAGTCCTCCGCCTTGGTTTGCCAAAGCTATTTTGGCCATCCCGGAAATCGTCAAGTTTTCCAGACTGGCATACACACCTTGTTCTTCGGCGGCTCCGCCATGGGCACCGTTTATCGGAGAACTGTCTTCGGAGCAACCCGAATATATCATAAGAAGAGCAAACGCCATCGTCAAGCAGAACGCCGCCCCGATAAAATCACGCACAAGCGTGTTACGATTCAAGTTTTTCATAGTTTCCTCCTAGTCCTTTTTGTTTAAACTTTTGTTTGTCATCGGGAAGAACTGCACGTTCAAGCGATAGACTTCGTCTGTCGCAGGTTTACGTGTCGCAATCGCGATGATGTCCTTGCGGAACTCGGCAATTCTCTGCACGATTTCTTCGTACGCTTCGCGGGTAATACCAAGCGTAAGGCCCGAAAAATGGCGTTCGTCCTGCGGCACGCTCTCGATAGCGTCGAGCGCGAACTCGCCCATCTGGCGGTGCATTCCGCGAACCGCTAGCGGTGTAACGTCCATCGGGCCGGTCGTTACGACTTTATCCGTTTGTGCGTAATTGCCGTCCTTGTCTTTTTTGAGCAAATCCGCCTTGACCAGAAAGTTCAGCGATTCGCTGACTTCGGCAGCAGAGATCTCCGGGCGGCAGGCATGAGCGAGCGCCAATGGCTTTGCGCCGGGCATGGCGGGAGCAAGTTCACGGAGCACCGGATTCTTCCAGTCTGCGAAAAAGCGGAACGATTCGCCTTCCAGGATTTTCGCCTTGTTCGCATCCGCAATCGAAATCATTTTGCTGAACGCCGCCCGCTTTTCATCATCGTTCTTCGCATGATCGAACTTGACCATTTCGACAAAGAACGCGCATTCGAAATCCGCAAGATGCATGGACTTCGCCGTGCGCACGGCAGCTTCTTCGCTCAAGTTGAAGCGGCCTTCGCTCACGTATTTAAGGTAAACCGGCGAAGAGAAACCCGCTGTTTTGGCGAACTCCTGCCAAGAAAACGTAGTCTTCGCCTTTCGATCGGCGTAGTAATCTGCGATATACTGGCGGTAGTCCGTATATTCAAGTATATCTTTCATTTTTCCTCCTTACAAAACGGCCTCTTCTAGCAACTTTTTCTGACAGTTGTTCTAGCGGGCCGCCTGTTGATACTCTAAATATAACACATTGTTTTTGAAAAAGCAATAATTCCACAATATATTTTATTGAATTTCCTTAAAATTTTAAGGATTTTTATTAAATATTTAAAAATTATTAGTTTTCACAATATGACAAAAAGTAAGCACGAATCTCCAAGATTACGCCATTTTATATAAACACCCGTCATTCTCCACCGATTTTTCGATATTTCTAGACATCGGCATTTTCACCATACCATTCACTATACTACATTCTACGCTATGGACTTTTTCACAAAAATCGACATTCCCGCCATAGATTGGCAAATCGACTACAATTCTAGGCTCGCGTTTTTCGGGTCGTGTTTCGCTGACAATATTTCGGCGCAATTTGCATCGCGGAAATTCAACGTTTTGGCAAATCCGTTCGGAACGGTTTACAACCCGCTCTCAGCGGCAATGCAGATCAAGGCTATTGCGAACGGGAAAAAATTTGGAGGTCCCGAAATTTTTCAGGACGCACGCGGTCCGTGGCACTGTTGGGATGCGCATAGTTCACTTTCTGCAGCAACACGTGAAGAGTGTATCGCAAAATTGAACGAAACGACCGCTAATGCACGGGAGTTTTTGCAGAAAGCCGATACAGTGTTCATCACGCTCGGGACTGCGTTCGTGTACTTTTTGAAAGAAAACGGGGTTGCCGTTTCGAATTGCCACAGGCAAAATCCAAACATGTTCATCCGGAAAATGATTTCCGTGGATCATGCAGCTGAAGCGTTGAAAAGCATCGTGCATGATTTACTGAAAATAAAATGCGACAGGATCGGCGAGAATCGCGACCTTCACATAGTCTTTACGGTTTCACCGTTAAGGCATTTAAGCGACGGCGCTCATGAAAACACGCTTTCAAAAGCGACATCGCAGTTAGCGATAGAGAAGGTCATCAGAGAAATCGTCACAGAGTCTGCGACGACCATCAGTTATTTCCCGAGTTACGAGATCGTGATGGACGAGCTACGCGACTATCGTTTTTACGACGATGACATGATTCATTTGTCAAAGACGGCAGAAGGCTACATTTTCGAGCGCATGGCAGAAACGTATTGCAGCGAGAAAACGCGCGAAGACATCCGCAAGGTGGAAAAGTTCATGAAAATGGCGAACCACCGCATTGTCGATCCGCAAACGCCCGCCTCACAGGAATTTGCACAAAAGATTATTGCGCAAGCTGAAGAACTAGAAAAGGAAATTGCTGGGCTGAAACTCAATAATGAGAAATAACTGGATCCTGCTCCTACGAACCTAATTCAACTAAGGCTCTAAAGAGCCTAGTTTCATATATCGGGCTTACGCCCTCAGGATGACGAGATGAAAAGAAGGCGGGCCAAAGCCCGCCTTCCCTTTTCCTCCTTATTATTGATTATTCTTAATTCTTGATGCAACGGACAGAAGCTGAGCCATACGGTTCATAAGGATTCCCAATATCCGTATCATTCGAGTATTTTTCAAGCTTGTACACAAAAGCATGCTTACCAGAAGAAGCGCCATCAAGTCCGAATCCAGATCTATCATTATTAAATAGTTCCACAACAAACCAAGGATCATCAACAACTAGGAAGCTATTATAAAAAGAACCTCTCCTATAGCGTACCACATTAAAGAGATCATCATACGACAGCAAGACCGAGCTATTCAGGCCAAAACCGGTCGCCACTTCATCGTAAAGAACAGGTATTACATCACTATAATCAACGCCATACAGCCCCCCAAAATGACGAAGCAAAGAAGCCCAGTCATCCGATGTCGGAATCCTCCAGCCATCTGGACAAATTCCTTGATAAGAGTTTACTTCCGATTTCTCTACAATATCCGCAAAATTCGAGTACCAATTTCTATAATACGTGTCGCCATTCGAGGAGTCCACCACATCAAAAAATAAAGTATCGCAAGGATTTTCTTCAAGCCAAAATGCATCCACGCACTCTTTTGTCATAAACGCCGTATCACCTTTTGCGCTTATAGAATACACTTTCAAATCATCATAATCTATTTTCATTGCGGCAAGCCACGGATACTCACGTCCATACAATTCGCAGTCCGGTTCACCCAAACTCTGCACACAAGACACACCATCAACATCCGTAAAATCAAGATTTTCAGCCATCCAAGTCTGCGTACCATCGCCCCAATTATATGTCACAGTCTTGTACTCTTTTCCGTCACGATTATCCACCATCGTTCCATTTGTATGTTCTATCGATTTAAATCCCATAGTCCATCTCCCAGAACGACACACAACATCAAAAAATGTTCCGTTCTCTCGGCCCTTTATCTTACCGACATCATTTTCACGAGATTCCGTACACTGTTCCAAGCCATTTAATTTAGCCGCATAACCAATTTCATAATCAATCATTTTCAAAGAATTCTTATAATACCGCTCCACCAACTTACCCTTTCCAACAAAATTTTTAGGAGATGCATACAAGATGAATTTTTCTTCCCTTTCAATATAAAATCGAAGATTAAGATCATCATACCACATCAAAGCACTTACATAAGGCAGTTCTGATTTTTCCTCATTCAATGTTTCAAACGCGCCTAGATCCTCGTATATGCCGAAACCTTCAAGAATTTCGCGTTCTGCCATTCGGTTCGCTTCTTCAAAAGTTTTTCCATCCGCAATAAATTCTCGCAAAAGCGGAATTTTCGCGCTAGTCAATGAGTTCACACTTACACTTTGAGTTTTTCGCAAATCAACAATAGTTTTAAACGCCCTATATTTAACAGTGGTATCAAGTTTTGCATTCCCTAAGTCCACACGTACACTAACAGAATCATAAGGTTCTCGTTTTTCAATCAGCACATACGGACTATTTAGAGCCAGCGAGTCAAACGCAAAGCGCCCTTCATCATCAACTGAATCAACAAATGAGCGACCGGTTTCATCAAAAGTTAAAGAGTCCAATTCATAAACAGTAATAACAGATCCCTTAACCGCAAATACCGAACCCTCATACCTTGGGGATTCTTCTGTCGACCCATCAGAACCAACCATTTGCAACAACTTGGGGTAGATATCGCCTACTTGCCCTGCCAACGCATAAACGCCCGTTTCTTCGACGGTGCCACCGGCAACATTGTTTCCTGAATCCGTTTCGGAGCACGCTGCAAACATAAAGGCGAGCAGCATCGCCATTTTGCAGACAAACTGTCCGCTAAATTTTGAGTAATTCATGATTCCTCCAACTCTATTTTTTTAATTCTTGTTTTTGCGTCAGCGGGAAAAGCTGCATGTTCAGGCGATAGACTTCGTCTGTAGCGGCGTTTTTCCGAGCAATGGCGATAACTTTTTTACGGCAATCGGCAATTTCTTGCACGATTTCATCGTATCCTTCTTTAGTGATGCCGAACGTGACACCCGAGAAATTTCGCTTGTCCTGAGCAACGCCTTCAATCGCCTCAAGCGCAAGCTCGCCCATTTGACGGTGCATCGTGCGGACAGCCAGCGGCGTTACCCCCATGGGGCCCGTCGTCAAGGATTTTTCCGTTTGTACGTAATTGCCTTCGCCATCTTTTTTCAGGAATCCGCCTTTGACGAGGAAGTTCAGCACATCGCTGACTTCGGCGGCGGTAATTTCTGGGCGGCAGGCATGTGCAATTGCGAGCGGTTTTGCGCCAGGCATAGACGGTGCAAGTTCACGTATGACCGGATTTTTCCAGCTTTCGAAAAAGCGGAACGCATCGCCTTCCAAGATTTTAGCCTTGTGGGAGTCTGCAATTGCAAGCATTTTGTTGAATGCAGACTTCTTCTCGGCATCCGTTTTGGCGTGGTCAAACTTGACCATTTCGGTGAAATATTCGCGTTCGTAATCGACCAAGCGCATAGCATCTGCCACGCGGGCGGTCGCCGAATCGCTCAAGTTAAAGCGGCCTTCGCTCACGTATTTCAGATAAACACGTGAAGAAAAACCAGCTTCGGTAGCGAACGTCTGCCAGGTAAACGCAGAACTCGCCTTTTTCTCAGCGTAGTAGTCTGCAATATACTGGCGATAGCTCGTATATTCTAGTATTTCTTTCATTTTTCCTCCTTACGACAATCCCTAAATTTTTTCAGGGTCCGTAAAAACAAACGAATTGCGGCTCTTTTGTCCGTTTCGTTCTTGAAATCAAATATACAACATAAATTTTAAAATTGCAATAGATTTACAACACAAAATATTTGTTTTTATAAAATTTTTAAAGATTTTAGAAAATATTATAAAATTTTAAGCATTTTTCACAACACAAACGTATTGTAGATTTTTTATTCCAATAGGGAATGGCGATCCCGGCACAAGGCCGGGATGACAATGTAAAGGAAATGCGCGGGTATTGCGCCCGCGAGCGAGATTTACTGCTGTTGGGATTGCGATTCGCGCATGCGGCGGCGAGCGCGGGAACCCGGGCGGTTGCGGCGATGACGGCGACCGCCGTTCTGCGGATTCGGGGTGTTATCGGCCGGAGCGTTTTGTTCGGGATTGCGCGGCGCATTGTTACGCTGCGGATTTTCGGCATTTGCATTACGGGCGTTCTCGAGACTTTCTTTGCGATTGTCCTTGCGACCGCGAGGACCGCGATTATCCTTATGCGAACCTTGTTTATTGCGAGTTTCCGCAGCGCGGGCCTGAGCTTCTTCGCGGGACATACGACCACGAGAATTACGCATCATGCTTTCGGCTGTTTCTTTTTGCGGAGGCGGGAGTTTCTCGTAAATGCTCTGATCACCTTCCGGGATTTTCACGCGTGTAAGCTTTTCAATTCCACGCAAATCGGATTCTTCGTCCGGAGAGCAGAACGAAATGGCAACGCCTTCCTTCCCTGCACGGGCCGTACGGCCAATGCGATGCACAAACGTTTCATGTTCATTCGGCAAGTCGTAATTGAACACATGGCTCACATCGTCCACGTCAATGCCACGTGCTGCAATATCTGTAGCCACGAGCACTCGAATTTGTTCGCACTTGAAATTCCCGAGAGCTTCCTGGCGGCGGTTCTGGCTCTTGTTCCCATGAATAGCGGCACACTTGATACCCGCCTTTTCGAGCACACGCACAATTTTATCTGCACCATGCTTTGTACGGCAGAACACAAGCACCTTTTTCATTTCAGGGTGTTCTGCCAAGAGTTCCTTGAGGAGAGCCCCCTTGCGGCGCTTGTCAATGCGATAAAGTTCCTGACGAATGCGTTCAATCGGAGTGCTCTGCGGCGCGACTTCAACTCGCACCGGATTCGGGCGCAAAATCGTCGCTGCAAGTTTCGAAATTTCTTCCGGCATCGTAGCGCTAAAGAACAAATTCTGTCGGTCTTGCGGGAGCATCGCTACAACCTTGCGGATATCATGGATAAAGCCCATATCGAGCATGCGGTCAGCTTCGTCGAGCACAAAGAATTCAAGCTTCTTGAGAGACACCGCCTTTTGCCCAATTAAATCCAACAAACGTCCCGGAGTCGCGACAAGCACATCGACACCGCGAATAAGTTTTTGCTTTTGCGGATTGTCGTTCACGCCACCAAAAATACACGCCGTTGAAATTGCCGTGAACTGCGCATATTCCTTGAAGCAGTCTTCCACTTGGATGGCAAGCTCACGTGTCGGCAACAAAATCAATGCACGGCAAGTTTTGGGAGAACGGAACTTCCCGGAATCCAAAAGTCGCTGCAAAATCGGGAGTGCAAATGCGGCCGTCTTACCAGTCCCCGTCTGAGCAATTCCCAAGAGATCCTTGCCTTCGAGAAGGCTCGGGATGGAACGTTCTTGAATCGGGGTCGGGGTTTCGTAACCAACAGCGCGGACAGCCCGCTGCAACGGATTTGCCAAAGGAAGTTCTTCAAATTTCATACTGCGCAAAGATAGAAAAAGAGAGGCTCACGTCTCTCGAAAAGTTAACGCTTACGGCGATTCATTTCAGCATGAGCGGCATAGAACGCTTCTTTATCCTCGTACATGCGCTCATCAACAGCGTTAATAAAGGCATCCGCACTTTCGTTCTTCATGTCGAACTTGTGGAATCCAACGGAAATAAAAAGTTTGTAAGGTTTGTCCGTTTCTTTATTGAATTTATCAAAAGAGTGGCGAATTCGAGCAAGGCAATTTTCTATCGCAACGTCATCTTGAGTATTCAACAAAATAATAAATTCATCGCCCGCATAGCGAACTACGCTACCTGCGTTACCCACCGCCGATTTCAGGATTCGGGCCGTTATCACCAACGCATCGTCACCCACCGCATGGCCTAATTCATCGTTGATACGCTTGAACCCATTCAAGTCAATCATGATACCCGTAATGTTCAACTTCGTCCGGTCCGTAAGTTTGTCCAACAGGTAATTCAAATAGGAACGGTTAAAAAGACCTGTCAGTTGGTCATGGTAAATCATCTCGTTCTGGAGGCTCGCAAGCACGCCCGCAATCGAGACGGCGATACTCGTCGGAATCACAGAAATGCCATAATAAAGCGACTGCACCACGCCACCGACGAGAATCGGCGCGAGATAAACCCAAATCGGGAAAAACTTGAGAATGCCGCCTTTCGCGCGCGCCTTGATATAAACCACAACGCTATAAACGACAAACAAGTAATCTACCACTAAGAAGAAAGCGTACAGATCAGTTCTCGAATAAAGGTTGTTCTCGTCGATAGAAAATACAATCGGCGTAAAGATATTTATCAAGAGCAAAGTAATGCCAACGGCAACAATTGAGTCGAGCACAATTCTAGAACGGCGCGGGATTCCACCATTCAAATGGAACGACAAAAAGCGCACCCAGAAAAAGCTTGCAAGCATATTCGCCGCAAAAAGCCACGTACTCGTCGCATAAACGGCAATCTTTGGAACAAGGCCGGGCACGCCCTTCATCGAATAAGAAATCGGGTCGGCTATGCAGCTCGTGAGAGCAAGGAACATCATCAATAGCAAATTCCGGTCCGCACGGCTACGCGTCTGGAAACGCCATAAATTACAAACAATCATGACAGCAATCAGAACTATCCCGATTACGTTTGTAACATAAATGCTTTCTAGATTAAATAACGGCTCCATATTTCCAACCTGTTTCCTAATTATACATTATAATTAGGCAATCTTGGCAATAAGGGTTCCGCAGAAAAACGCTTTTTGCAACAAAAAAAAAAGAAGTTTCAATAAATTATTTAGGACTTTTCTGGCGTCCAAAACTCCCGATAGGGTATTTCACCACCAAAGTTGCCGCCTTGTTGCCGAGGAACTGGATAACCTCCACCATCGCAATGATGATAACGACCGATTCGATCATTACGTCAGTACGGAAACGCTGGTAGCCATAACGGATGGCTAGATCACCAAGACCTCCCCCGCCGATTGCCCCCGCCATCGCCGAATAGCCAATCAGCGTGATTATAGTCAAAGTAACACCAGAAATAATCGATGGAAGCGCTTCGGGAATCAACACTTTTCGCACCACCTGACGTTTGGATGCGCCCATGGCAACAGCCGCCTGGATTACGCCCTTGTCCACCTCGTTCAACGCCGTTTCGGTCAAGCGCGCAATAAAAGGAGCCGCCGCAATGGATAGCGGAATAATCGTTGCCTCAGTTCCAATCGCCGTACCCAACACCACACGGGAAAGCGGGAACAGCACAATCATCAAAATCACGAACGGGAACGAACGCAGCACATTCACGATACGGCTAATTAATTGATACGGAATAATTTTGGGAGCGATACCGCGCGGGGATGTGACAAATAAGAAAATTCCAAGAGGAAATCCGAGAAGAATCGCGAACAACGTCGAAAAGAAAACCATGACGACAGTTTCCCAAGTCGATTGCAAAACCAGTTCTATTATAGGACTCATCTTTTGTTCACCTCGTAACCTTGAGCCTGCAAATAAGCGATAGCGGAATCCACTGTGATTTCTTCGCGACGGATGTTCGACAAAAATTCACGAGTGATTTCGTGCCTGGGCGAACGGAAAACATCCGACACCGCACCCGTCTCGATAACGTAACCTTTGTCTACAACAGCGACATATTGGCAAGCATCGCGCACCACTTCCATCTGGTGCGTAATCATCACCACTGTGAGATTCATTCCTGCGTGGATTTTCTTAATCAAGTCCAGAATTTCGTGAGTCGTCTGCGGGTCGAGCGCACTCGTCGCTTCGTCGCAAAAAAGAATGTTCGGCCGCGGCGCCAAGGCACGTGCAATCGCCACGCGCTGTTTTTGACCGCCCGAAAGTGTTGTAATCGGCGAATTCTCGCGGTCTTCAAGGCCCACAAGCGCAAGCATCTCTTTGACGCGAGCGTCGATATCGCGGCGGTTCCAACCTGCAAGTTCCAGCGGGAACGCCACATTCTTGCCTGCCGTGCGAGAACTGAACAAATTAAAATTCTGGAAAATCATTCCGATTTCGAGCCTACGGCGGTTCAGCTCTTTTTTTGGCAAATGGTCCACACGAACGCCATCGTAATAGACCTCGCCCCTATCGGGAGTTTCTAACAAACTCGCAAGCCGCAACAGCGAAGATTTGCCAGCCCCGCTCTTGCCGATAATGCCGATGATGGAATTATCAGGAAAATCAAGGGAAACATCCTTGACTGCCGTGACGCTTGCGCGTTTTGTCGTGTATGTTTTATTGAGATGTTCGAGCCTAAGCTGCATTGACGCAATCTAAAAAACGGGAACCACTTCGCCCTTGGTGTACTTGCCCTTAATCCAATTCTTGACCTTTTCGCTCTTGAGTGCGTTCACCAAGGCCTGAATCTTTGCAGACTTCTCGTTACCCGCCTTGACCGCAATAACATTCACGTAAGGCGAACTCGCATTTTCAACAAACAAACCATGAGACGATGCATTAAGACCTGCCGGAATCGCATAGTTGCCGTTGATGGCTGCCGCATCCACATCCTGCAAAATGCGCGGGAGCGAAGCCGCCTCCAGTTCCTTGAACTTCAGCTTTTTCGGATTCTCGGTAATATCAATGGGAGTTGCAGTGATGCCAGACTTTGGATCAAGCTTAATAAGGCCAGCAGCCTGCAACAAAAGCAAGGCGCGCCCTTCGTTGGTCGGGTCGTTCGGAATCGCAATCGTTGCACCTTTCTTCAAATCCGCAAGCGATTTGACCTTTTTCTTGGAATTCTTCGACGGATAAAGTGCGAAAGGTTCCACATGAATGCCGCCCGCATTCACAAGATGCGTTCCCTTTTCTTTATTGAAACTTTCGAGGTATGGCAAATGCTGGAAGTAATTGGCATCTAATTCGCCAGATTCCAGCGCCTCGTTCGGAGTCACGTAATCTGTGAACTCAACAACCTTGAGTTCATAACCAGCCTTGGCAAGGTCATCCTTAACCAAGTTCAAGATGGAAGCATGCGGCTCCGGAGTCGCACCAACCTTGATGACTTCGGCAGAAAACGTAGCAACAGCGGCAAAAGCAACAGACAAAATAATCTTACTGATATTCATTTTTACTCTCCTTTTTTTTTCGCACAAAAGATAGGATTAGCAAGAGTTATCAGCAAGATATATTTAACTATAGCGTTTTATAGGATTTTTCTATATGTATTTTGTGCAAAACGCTTTACGCTTGTTTCCAATGCTTTAGTTGCGAGAGGTGTTTGTCGAAAAAGGCGCGGCGTTCTGCGTCGGGAGTATTGTCGGGATTGGGCATGTGCGAAAGCAGAAAATCGAGGAGGGCCGACTTGTCGTTGTAAACAAACTTACCGTCGGTATAGCACCACTTGCAATAATCTTCGTTGAATTCGCCGCTGGGTTCACGGCTGATCATGGAATCTTCGCTGAGAGGCATTCCGCAGCATTGGCAGAAGAGTTGGCGCGGAGCGCCGAGCAACGTGTTGATGGACACGTCGAATTCACGGGAGATGACTTTGAGCATTTCAGTATTCGGCTGGGTTTCGCCAGTTTCCCAGCGGCTCACAGCTTGGCGCGTTACATGCAAGCGTTCGGCCATCTGGTCCTGGGTCAGGTTTTGATTCGAGCGCAACTTAAGCAAAACTTCTCGTACTTCCATAATATTCTCCTTTTGCAAATAAAATATTTTTAATCGTTTATCATTTCTTTTGACGAGTATAATATAGAACCAAGCTATAGCAAAAGCAAGCAACAGGCTGTTGCTTTTTTACGAGAGGCGTGCAACCGAGAAGCGCACAACCGAGAAGCGCGCGGCCCCCCCCCCGGTCCACAAACAAAAAAAGGCGACCCTAAGGCCGCCTGAAAATTTTGAGATTCTTTCGTCTCTCGTCTGTAGCCGCAACGCGGCGTTCTTTCGTCTAACTAAGCACCGAGCTTGGCGCGAATCCAGTTGTTAGCGTTAGCGATAGCTTCGGCAATCTTTTCCGGTTCGCGGGTACCAGCCTGAGCACGGTCCGGACGGCCACCGCCCTTACCGTTGCAAGCCTTGGCGAGATCTTTGACGATGTCGCCAGCCTTGATGCCCTTGGCCTGAACGTTCTTGCCAACCATCACGGCGATGCTACCGGAACCATTGTCCTTGTTTGCAATCACAGCAACGCTATCGACGTCAAGCTTGTTCTGAACGCCGTCCAGCAAGTTCTTGTACTTTTCATCCGGGATAGAAAGTTCGCGAACGTAGAGGTTCACGCCAGCCACGTTGATGCCACCGTTCAAGAGTTCGGCAGCGGCAAGTGTTGCAAGTTCGAGCTTTACGGACTGGAGGCTCTTTTCGAGGTTCTGCGTCTTGGCAAACGTCTGCTGGATGCGGTCGAGAACTTCGGCATCCTTGCAGCGGAGCTGTTCGCGGAGAGCGTTGAGGATCTGCGTACCAGCGCGGAGGAGGCTCAAGGCGCCACGGCCAGAGACAGCTTCGATACGGCGCACGCCAGCGGACACGCTAGATTCAGAAACAATCTTCACCATGCCGATGTTACCGGTGTTCTGCACATGCAAGCCACCGCAAAGTTCGCGGGAGAATTCGACGCCAGCGTCACCCATCTTCACGACGCGGACCTTGTCGCCATACTTTTCGCCGAACAGAGCCATAGCACCGCTAGCCTTAGCTTCATCGACGTCCATCACGTCGGTGTGGACCGGCAAGCATTCCATGATCTTGGCGTTCACGATGTCTTCGACCTTCTGGATTTCTTCAGCGGTCATGGCGTTGAAGTGGCTGAAGTCGAAGCGGAGGAGTTCGTTCGAAACGAAGCTACCCTGCTGCTGCACGTGAGTGCCAAGCACTTCGCGGAGAGCGGCCTGGAGCAAGTGCGTTGCGGAGTGGTTCTTGCGGATATCAGCGCGACGATCGTTATCGACAGTTGCCATAAACACGGCGCCCATCGTCTTTTCGTTAGCTTCGCCCTTCACGACCTTACCACGGCAGAGAGCAGTATCGTTCACCTTCACGGTGTCGAACACCTGAATTTCGAGGTCGGCAGAAACGAGCGTTCCCTTGTCACCAACCTGGCCACCCATTTCGGCATAGAACGGAGAGGTTTCGAGGACGATAGAGAGCACGCCCTTGTCTTCGCGCCAGCGGACAACCTTCGTTTCGCAAGCGGAGAGTTCATAACCGACAAAGTTTGTGCTAGCTTCGCTGTACTGCGTCCAGCCTTCGGTACCCATCGTGTTGATGCCCTGCTTCATGTTAGCGCGGGCGCGTTCCTTCTGTTCATTCATGCACTTTTCGTAGCCTTCTTCATCGATGAGGAGGCCCTTTTCTTCGGCGAGAATGCCAGTGAGGTCCGGCGGGAATCCATAAGTATCATAGAGGAGGAACACCTTGTCGCCCGGAATCTTGTCGCCCTTCTTGAGTTCGGCAGAGATAGCGGCGAAGCGTTCGAGACCAGCGTCAAGCGTACGGATAAAGCTTTCTTCTTCGCTCTTGATCACGCTTGCAACAAATTCCTTGCGTTCACGGATTTCCGGGAAGGCATCGCCCATCGTGTCGGCAAGCACCTGAACGAGCTGGCAAATGAACGGCTTCTTCTGACCAAGCAAGCGAGCAAAGCGGCTTGCGCGGCGGAGAATGCGGCGGAGCACGTAGCCACGGCCTTCGTTAGACGGGAGAGCGCCATCGGCAATTGCAAACGAAATAGCGCGGATGTGGTCGGCAATCACGCGGTGCGGGGTGCCGGCTTCGCCATCGTTGTAGGGAACGCCGGAGAGTTCAGCGATCTTTGCGATAATCGGGGTGAACACGTCGGTATCATAGTTGCTGGTCTTGCCCTGGAGAATAGCGCAGATACGTTCGAAGCCCATACCGGTATCGACGTTCTTGGCCTTGAGCGGAATGAGGGAACCGTCGCTCACGCGTTCATACTGCATGAACACGTTATTCCAAATTTCGATGTAGCGGTCGTTTTCGCCGTTCACGCCCTTGATCGGGTCCTTGAACGTTTCGGCCTGCGTAGCGAGGTCGCCACGGTCGTAATGGATTTCGGAGCAAGGACCGCACGGACCGGTGTCGCCCATTTCCCAGAAGTTGGAGTGAGCGTCAAAGCGCATGATGCGGTCATCCGGAAGACCGGACACGTCCTTCCAAATCTGCCAGGCTTCGTCATCGTCCTGATAAACGGTCGCAAAGAGGCGTTCCTTCGGGAGCTTCCAAACTTCAGTGAGGAGTTCCCATGCCCAGGAAATAGCTTCCTTCTTATAGTAGTCACCGAAGCTCCAGTTACCGAGCATTTCGAAGAAGGTGTGGTGGTAGTTGTCGCGGCCCACAACGTCGAGGTCGTTGTGCTTACCAGACACGCGGAGGCACTTCTGGCTGTTGCATGCGCGCTTCCAACCCTTCGGATTGTCGCCAAGGAAAATTGCCTTGAACTGGTTCATGCCCGCGTTCGTGAACATGAGCGTCGGGTCGTCATGCGGAACCACCGGCGAAGAACGCACGAAGAGGTGGCCCTTGGATTCGAAGAACTTGATAAAGGATTCGCGCACTTGCGCAGAAGTCATTTTTTCGGACATAGCTATTCCTTTGATTTTTTACGAGCCCAAAGATAGAAAAAAAGAGATGCCCGCTCAATGGCGGGCATGACAATGTACCAATAACTAATAGCTAATGACCAATGACTAACGACTATTGACCAACTACTAGTACAGTTTTTTCATGTCGGTGAGGTGGCCTTCTTTTTCGTGGAAGAGCGTGAGCGAGCCACCCTGAATCTTCTGGAAAATCTTGGTGAGTTTTTCAATGGCGACGGATTCTTCAAAGCCAATTTCGTTGTACGCCGTTTCGCCAATCACGATGCCCACGTTCATCATATCCGGAGCCTTGCGACGCAAGTAATTCAAGAATTCCTCATCGCTATTGAGCACGTCTGTCGGCGTAAGCTTTTCAAATTCCGACGGGTCACGCGTACTTGCATGCAGCGGGTACATGTCATCAGCCACAATCTGCCTAGAGTTCAAATAGAACACGTTTCCAACATACAAACTAATAGAGTCATTCAATACCTGACGAACTTCAATCAGCACGTCCCTAGTAATCGAAGCTTCTTGGATATCGAGTTTGGAAGGGGCGCAAGCCATAAAAGCAAGCGAAATTGCGGCAATAGCCGTAAGGAAAAATTTTTTCATGATTACCTCTTTTTAAACCAATATACAATCATTTACATTCCAAAAAAAGCAAAAAATGTTTTATAAAAAAAGCCTCCCGGATTGCTCCAGGAGGCTTGCTTCTATACACCAAACTTGTTAGTTAGCTTCGTAGTCCATGATGAGACGGCAAACACCGTTTTCAACAATGACGTTGTCCGGGCGGAGGTTCACGCGTTCCATTTCCCAGTTGCCACGGTCCCAATGCTTCGGATCAAGATCTTCGCCATCGAAGTCATCCTGCCAGAGCACCGTAAAGCCCTTAGTGGCTTCATCGTAAGAGTACACGCGGACATAGTCGATCTGCTGTTCAATCGGGAGACCGATACCGCCATCCCACTTGCCCGTCCATGCGGCGCTCTTGGAAGCCCAGAGGTTGAAGCGGAGGGACTGTTCTTCAGTCAGGAACTTGACCTGGTCAGCATCGGCGTGAGTACCACGGCTGAGACCAATCTCATCACGACGAACTTCGACGCTGTCGATTTCCCAAGAAACGTATTCCGGAGTCCAGACGATAGCGTAGAGGTGGAAGTCCTGCGTGGCATCAAAACCAAATTCATGAAGCGGCTTGCTTTCGGAAGCGGTATTTGCCTTGATAGACGGATCGCCTTCACGTGTAATGATGTTGGACTGCCATGCGTCTGGAGCCTTGCCCAAAACTTCGATATCGATTTCGTTCCAAGGCTTTTCACCCTTTTCCCAGGAGTCATCATAATAGACGAACATGGAGCTCACCGTGCCAGAGATAGCAGCCATCTTCATGCGGGCTTCGAAACGGCCATACTTGAACTGGTCACGACCCGTAAGTTCTGCACCATAGAAGGAGTACGACTTAGTCGGATCAATAGCGGTCAGCGGCGGAACACTGTAGGTAAACTGAGCAGCGCCATTCGAGCTAGAGGAAACTGCCGGGAGAGCATCCACAGAGCTGGAGGATACGCCAAGAACATCGACAGAGCTAGAAGAAACTCCTGCAACCGGAGCAACAGAGCTGGAAGATTCACCAACCGGAAGGAGAGCTTCGGAGCTGGAGGATGAACCCGCAGTCGGATTAGAAGCAACCGGGTAGGTGGGGGCGTTGGTATCAGAGCAAGCGGCGAAGAAAGCCATTGCAACCATCGGGATAAGAATCTTTTTCATTGTTGACCTCATAATTTCTTTAACTATAAGATAGCTTCTAAAACGGCAGAGCGTACGACTAGCGACAGGAAATTTAAAATCATCTGTATCAACCGTATTTTACATATTCTACCTACGTTTTACATAAAAAAACGTACTTTTTCAAAAATTGGTCATGTAATATTTCCGTAAGTATTTTGCAAGGTCACTTCAGATTGAAAAGCCTCATTTTATACCTTGCCTGCCCCTTTTTTAATATGTATATTGCGTTTTACAAAAAAAATCGATAGAAAAAAGCACATTTTCGGGCCCACCTTTTTCTACAACGCTTAAAAGTTAAACAACTTTTTAATTGTATTGACAGCCGGGTTCGAGACAAAAGAGGTTACTATGCAGGAAGCATGGACAGGCTTTAAAGGCGGTCGCTGGCAGGAAGAAATTAACGTCCGCGACTTTATCCAGAAAAACTATACTCCCTACGATGGCGACAAGTCGTTCTTGCAGGGACCGACTGAAGCTACGAACAAGCTCTGGGCAGAACTCCAGGAACTACAGAAGAGAGAAATTGCAAAGGGCGGCGTCCTCGACATGGACACAGACGTCGTCTCCACTCTTACAAGCCACAACGCTGGCTACATTTCCGAAGAAACCAAGGATCTCGAAAAGATCGTAGGTCTCCAGACCGACAAGCCGCTCAAGCGCGCATTCATGCCGTTCGGCGGCATCAAGATGGCTGAAGAATCTTGCAAGAACTACGGTTACACACCGAGCGAAGAACTTCACCGCATCTTTACTGAATTCCACAAGACACACAACCAGGGCGTTTTCGACGCCTACACGCCGGCAATGCGTATGGCCCGCAAGGCCCACATCATTACGGGTCTTCCGGATACTTACGGCCGTGGCCGTATCGTCGGTGACTATCGCCGCGTTGCCCTTTACGGTATTGATTACCTCATCGCCCAGAAGAAGGCCGACAAGGCTCTGACCGATGAAACGGATATGCGCGAACACGTGATCCGCCAGCGCGAAGAACTCGCTGAACAGATCAAGGCCCTCGAAGGCATGAAGGTCATGGCCAAGATTTACGGCTACGACATTTCCAAGCCGGCAACAAACGCCCGCGAAGCCGTGCAGTGGCTCTACTTCGGTTACCTCGCCGCCATCAAGACGCAGAACGGTGCAGCCATGAGCGTTGGCCGCGTTTCGACCTTCCTCGACATTTATATGACCCGCGACTTGCAGAACGGCGTCATCAACGAAACCGAAGCTCAGGAAATCATCGACCATTTCGTGATGAAGCTTCGCATGGTCAAGTTCGCCCGTATCACCAGCTATAACGAACTCTTCAGTGGTGACCCGGTGTGGGCTACGCTCGAAGTTGCTGGCCTCGGCCAGGATGGTCGCCATCAGGTGACCAAGAACGACTACCGCTTCTTGCACACGCTCGTGAACATGGGTCCGTCTCCGGAACCGAACCTCACGATTCTCTATAGCCCGCGCCTCCCGGCAAGCTTCAAGAAGTTCGCTGCAGAAATCTCCGTGAAGACCAGCGCCATCCAGTACGAAAACGATGACACGATGCGTCCGATCTGGGGCGACGACTACAGCATCTGCTGCTGCGTTTCTGCAACTCAGACCGGTAAGGAAATGCAGTTCTTCGGCGCTCGCGCAAACCTCGCCAAGACGCTCCTTTACGCCATCAACGGCGGTAAGGATGAATGCCTCGTGAAGGGTACGCAGGTTGGCCCGGAATATCCGCCTATCTCTAGCGAATACCTCAACTACGACGAAGTTGTCCACAAGTTTAGTCTCTACATGGATTGGCTTGCCCACTTGTACGTGAATACATTGAACTTGATTCACTATATGCACGACAAGTACTACTACGAAGCTGCCGAAATGGCTCTCATCGATACCAACGTTCGCCGTACGTTTGCAACGGGTATCGCAGGCTTCAGCCACGTTGTCGATAGCCTTTCTGCAATCAAGTACGCCAAGGTCAAGGTCATCCGCGATCCGGCTACCGGCCTCGCTCAGGACTTCCAGATCGAAGGCGACTTCCCGCGTTATGGAAACGACGACGACCGCGCAGACGATATCGCCGTTTGGCTCCTCAAGACGTTCATGGCCAAGATCAAGCAGACGCCGACTTACCGTGACTCTGAACCGACCACATCTATCCTTACCATTACAAGTAACGTTGTTTACGGTAAGGCAACGGGCGCTCTCCCGGATGGTCGTAAGCAGGGCGAACCGTTCTCTCCGGGTGCAAGCCCGAGCTACGGTGCCGAAAAGAACGGTCTCTTGGCATCCCTCAACTCTGTTGCCAAGATTCCGTACGAATACGCTCTTGACGGTATCAGCAACACGCAGACGATCAACCCGGACGCTCTCGGTCACGACGACGAAGAACGCACTAACAAACTCGTGCAGGTTCTCGATGGTTACTTCGGCCAGAGCAGCCACCACTTGAACGTGAACGTGTTCGGTGTCGAAAAGCTCAAGGACGCTATGGAACATCCGGAGAAGGAAGAATACCAGAACTTCACGATCCGCGTTTCTGGCTACGCCGTGCGCTTCATCAAGCTCACTCGCGAACAGCAGCTCGACGTGATTGCCCGCCAGGCACACGGCGTGCTCTAATCGCTTGGAAAAAGCTTAAAAAGGTTCCCGAAAGGGAACCTTTTTTTTGTTTCTGGGGAATGCCGATTTTTGAGGGAATGCGCGCGTTGAAATGCGGCGAAAACGCGAAGGCGCCGGCTCTACGCCACAATATAATTTTCGTTCTTTTGGCGGCGAGCGTAAACAGATTCTAAAAACATGAGGACTGAGGTTTTGTCGCGCACAAGCCCACGCTTATGACTCAGGCAAAAACGCGACGCCGAGAGTTTCTTCAATAGTTTTATCTGCTCGCCCAAAATTTGCACATTATAAACGTCAGGAGAGCCATGCCCCACCATCGGGTAAGTCGCATCACCCAAAAAAACGTAATCGTCAACGATAAGCGCAAGCGAACCCTTGGCATGGCTATTGGGCATCGGTAAGATTTGAATCTGTACACCATCGTCAAACGCAAGCGGTTCCATCACGACGTTCTTTGAAACGCCTTCAATTTCACCGAACGTTTTTGAAGTGTAGGCGCCCACGTAAAGTGCATCGATGTCTAGCGGAACTTCGCCACTGCACATGCGCTGGACATTCAGCAAATGGTCTCGATGGAAATGCGAAATGACGACGTTCTTTGTGAGATTCGCCGCATCGTTTATGGGAATGCGCGGCAGTTCATTGATAAACTGCACAGCCTCATCGCATGCGCCCACGTCAAAAATCCACCACGCGCGATTGCCACGCACAGCGATGACATCCGCACTCAGCGGGTCATTCGACATCTGCAAATAATGGATTCTATCGGTAAGTTTAACGATTTTGGGCACGGCGCCAAAGATAGAAAAAGGCTCCCTTTCGGGAGCCCTCTCCAACAAAAACATCTATCAAGTTATCGGTTGTAACGGCGGAACTTAACAGGCTTCTTGCCCTGACGATTGCGATTCCAAGAATGGCGAGAATGCGGAGCGTCAATAATGCGAGAAATAAACTTGCCATCGCCTACGCTGACTTTGGAAACGTAAGAAAGGCACGGATAAAGCTTCTTAGCAGAGCCATCTTCGACTTCGCAATAAGCTTCAGCGACACTGCCGACTTCAACCTTTTCAGCCTTCAACTGTTTTTGTTCACCGTCTTCATTAAAGACTTCAATGCGATCGTAATCAGCAACAAGCACGGAATCCAAGGTCGCCTGATTTTCTGCAGCGTCATCATTCGTCGTCAAGATTTCAGACGTCGTCTTCAAATCCTGCATAGCGATGTTAGCATTCTGCACATGACCATACTTGTCCGTCAAAACAGTCAAGAAGTTCTTGTCATTGCGAACCACACGACCATTAAAGACGCGCTTGAACTTAAATGCATAACCATCAATTTCGACCTTCTTGTCCATCGAAGCAAGATAGCGCTTATCAATAGTTACGAGCTTAAACTGGTCCGCATATTCGCTCGGCAAAACAGCGCTCAAAATCTTGTTGGCGCTCAAATTGCGATCGGATTCCAAATCAGAAAGGTCAACTGTCACGTTACCTTCATTGAACCAAAGAACGTTCTTTTCGTGAGCAGAAACACGAACGCGATAATTTTCGCTCAAGCGATTTTTCAGGTTCTTTTGAGTCTTATCCGAAGATTCGTCAATGGCAACCACAAGAGACGAAGCTCGAGCAGGAGCCTTCATGCCCTTCTTGTTAAAATTCTTGGCATCGAAATGATTGCGTTCCGTCAAGAACTTCTTTGCCTTACTATTAACGACAAGACTCGGCTTGGCAAAGCCAACAGAAGTAAGCATAGCCATTGTCAAAATTGTAATAAAAGCCTTTTTCATTATATTTCCTCTTTTAAATTTTTACTAGTATTCCGGTGTTCCAAATTCCTGATAAAGGATATACATGGAATAATTCGTACCTTCCTTACGCGGGTCTAATCCCACTTCGTATGTACTAGAGAACTTTTCTGCGCTACCATCATGATAACGACCATGCTGGTCTGTACCCGCCATAAATGCGATTGCAGGAGTAAAGCCCGGAATATGTCCAGCACCGGCATTCATCCAAACTTGATCGAACTCGTTAAAAGTCCTATTATGAGCCCAATAATAAGCTTCCCAAAGAGTAAAATCATTTTCAATAAAGTATTCAGCAAAATACTTGTACTTCACATGCTGATACACTGTAACGCCATTCGATGTATAATAAGGATCATCTCTCCCTAACGAATAATAACCTAAAATAGCATGAACGCCAATAAAAGCCCCATACAAATTCATAAGTTTATTATTATCCAATGGGCTCGGGTTCGAATAAAGCGGGACATTAAGCTGTCCATCTTTATTAATATTCAGGACTTCACAAGCATCATAGAACACCCATTTGATATCTCCACCATAAGGTTTTTGAGAAACAGCCATCGGCTGATCATAAAAAGCCAAAGTCTGCTGAGCACCATGACCAGCAAAGAAAACAATATTAGAGTGATAGAGTTGAGCGTTCTTAAAGTTTGCCTTAGTAGCACCGCTATTGTTATACATATAGTCATGAATAGGAGTCGGCATATTTGGATACGCTCTATTAGCCGATTCTTCAATATACTGAATAAACGCATTTTTGGTACGCACCCTATTACTAAGGTTACTTGCGCTACCACCCGTAAAATGCGAGTAGTCATCCACTGCATAAGCACTTATATGCAGTCTATAGATCGGAGCATTTTCAGCCCATCTCCATGTAGGTTCATATTCCAAGGCAAGCGAACTTGCCGCCAGTGATAAAGCAATTGATGTAAGTAGTAATTTATTCATAGTACGTCGAATATAAAACAAAACAAATTAATCGTCAATATATTTTGTACTAAAAATCTTATTTGTAAGAATAAAAACATTTTATTTATTATCAACAAATAAAACAAACAACATATTCACACCAAAGTAATGAATTAATTCGTATAATTTAAATTACAACAAACAAAATCGCAAAAATTGTTTTATATTAACAATCCTTATTATATACTCACACAAAACAAGGAGCTCAAGCACCTACAGAAACATCATCAAAAGCACATTTCGCAAAAAGCTAATCACACTAGCTCACGCATATTTTTCTATTTTCGAGTCATGACTCTCGGAAGAATCAACAAGCTCGAAACGTTCGGATCGGTCGATGGACCGGGAATCCGGTTTGTCGTATTTTTGCAAGGCTGCCCGATGCGCTGCAAGTTCTGCCACAATCCAGAAACATGGGATTTCGGAACAAAAAGCGCAAACGGAACAGAGAACGGCTCATTCGAAATGAGCGCTGAAGACCTGCTAAAAAAAGCCGTGCGCTACAAGCCATATTGGGGAACCGATGGAGGTATTACCGTGAGTGGCGGCGAGCCACTCGCGCAAATCGACTTCATGATTGAATTCTTCGAAGCGGCAAAAGCGGCGGGAGTTCAAACATGCATCGACACTAGCGGAGTCACATTCAGGAGCACTGGCGAACAGTTTGCCAAGTTCGAACGATTGATGAAATCCACCGACCTCTTGCTCGTGGACATCAAGCACATCGACGCAGACGCGCACAAGGAACTCACAGGCCACGGTAACGAAAACATCATCGAGTTTTTCCGTTACCTCGACCGCATCCAAAAGCCCATCTGGATCCGTCACGTGCTCGTTCCGGGAATCAGCGACAACGACGAAGCGCTCACGCGCACCCGCGACTTCATCCGTACGCTAAGCAACGTCAAACGTGTCGAAGTTCTCCCCTACCATGCATTTGCCCTCAGCAAGTATCAAGAACTCGAAATCGACTACGCGCTCAAGGACACGCAAACGCCCACCGCCGACCGTGTCAAGAACGCCAACGAAATTCTCGAAACCGCCAAATATACCGGCTGGATGAAGAAATAGGAAGGATTGCGCTATACGAGATGGCGATCCCGGCACAAGGCCGGGATGACAGCGCAAAAAAGGAGATGCCCGCTCGGAGGCGGGCATGACAATGCAAAAAGACGAGGCGTGCAGCCCCGTCTTTAAATTTCAAATGAGATTTCGTCTAAAGCCTAGCGAGAGCAGGAATCAGCTTCGCGTAGCGTATTGTTATACGTGAGCGAAGCTGTGACGAACTATCGCGACGGCTTTCGGCGAAAGATCAGCCTTTAATGGCGTCGCCCATGCTAAACATCGGCATATACATTGCAATCAGGAGACCACCGACGGCGCCGCCCAAGAACACAATGATAATCGGTTCAATCATACTCACGACCGCATCGACAGCGGCGTCCACTTCTTCATCGTAGAAGTCCGCAAGCTTCAAAAGCATACCGCCAAGGTTACCAGTCTTTTCACCAACGCCCGTCATCTGGATCACCATGGGCGGGAAAATGCCTACTTCTTCCATCGGTTCGGCAATTGATTTACCGCCAGCAATACCAATCGATATCTTATAAATCGCCTTTTCCACAACTTTGTTACCTGCAGTAGACGCAACGACCTTTAGCGCATCCATCACAGACACACCAGCATTTAAAAGCGTTCCAAGCGTTCTCGAGAAACCCGCCGTTGCAGACTTAATCTGCAAATCACCAAGTTTCGGCAATTTCAACGTAAACTTGTCCATTGCAAATTGCGCTTGCGGTATTCGCATAATCATCTTATAAGCAAAGATGACAATGATAAGTGCAATAAAAATAAACGCACCATTGTTTCGTATAAAATCAGATATGTTCATCACAACCTGCGTCGGAGCAGGGAGTTCAGCGTCAAGGGCGGCGAACTGTTCAGCGAACGTCGGCACCACGAACGTCATAAGGGCAATCACAACGAGAATACCCACAATGATAACCATGATCGGGTACGTCAAAGCCTTTTTCACTTTACGTTTGAGGCGCTGGTTATTTTCGAGAGTTTCCGCCAGACGAGCGAGAATGCCTTCGAGAATACCGCCCGCTTCACCGGCAGCCACCATGTTACAATACAGGGAGTCAAAGACCTTCGGGTGCTGCGCCAAAGCATCAGCCAAAGAAGAACCACCGTTAATCGACTGCGTGAGCTTATGCACAACGCTCTTGAGCTCCGGGTTTTCACACTGAGCTTCAAGAATGTTCAAGCACTGAAGCATCGGAAGACCTGCCGAGCACATAGACGAGAACATACGCGTAAAACGGGTAATGTCTTCGGTCTTGATACCAGAACCAATCTTAATCTTGATTTCAGTCGGTTTCTTTTTAAGGCTCGTGATGACCAATCGACGACGGAGCAAGAGGGCTTCGGCTTCCGCCTTATCCTTCGCTTCGAGCGTACCTTCAAAGCTGTTGCCCTGTGAGTTTTGGGCCTTGTACAAAAATTCTGCCATCGATTACACCCCTTCCTTTACAAACAACTGTTCCAACTGATCCGGACTCGACGAGCGAGCCAGAGCATCGAAACGGTCGACCTTGTGGTTCTTGACAAGTTCGCACAAGCACATGTTCATCGTATTCATGCCAAACTTCTGACCAATTTCAATCATGGATTCAATCTGATGCACCTTGTCATCGCGGATCAAAGCGCGAATACCCGGCGTCACATTCATGACTTCGTACGCCATCACGCGACCGCCGCCAATTTTCGGCAAAAGGGTCTGACAGATAACGCCCTGGAGCACAAACGAAAGCTGCGTACGCACGGTCTGCTGTTCTCCCTTCGGGAAGGCGTCGACCACACGGTTAATCGTCTGCACACAGGAGTTTGTATGAAGCGTAGCAAACGTCAAGTGACCGGTTTCTGCAATCGTCAGTGCGGCACGGATCGTTTCCAAGTCACGCATTTCGCCGATGAGCACCACATCCGGGTCCTGACGGAGAGCCATCTTCAATGCCTGGGCAAAGCTATGTGTATCACTACCGACTTCACGCTGGTTGATCATGCAACCTTGATGCTTATGCAAAAATTCGATCGGGTCTTCGACCGTCAAGATGTGGTCGTGACGCTCCTTGTTGATCTTGTCGATCATTGCCGCCAGGGTCGTGGACTTACCAGAACCGGTAGCACCCGTCACAAGCACAAGTCCAGAAGGGCGGGTCGTGAATTCAGCCATGATCTTCGGGAGGCCGAGATCCTTGAACGTCTTAATATCCAGCGGAATAATACGGAGGGCAAGCGCCACGCAGCCACGCTGCAAGTAAGCGTTCGCACGGAAACGCGCAAGATTCGCAATACCGAATGAAAAGTCGCATTCCTTTTGCTGTTCAAAAGTCTTTTTCTGGGCTTCGTTCATCAAGCTGTAAGTCATACGCATGGTTTCGTCGGGCTTGAGCTTGTTCTCCCCAATGGGGGTAAGCTTGCCGGAAAGACGAATAAGAGGAGGTGCGCCGGCTGTAATATGCAAGTCGGACGCCCCACGTTTGACCATTTCTGCTAAAAGATCTTGAATGTTATATGCCATGCACTAGAATATAATTTAAAAAGCTCAAAAATTTCATAAATTCTTTATGCAATGCGTTCATCCACTTATAAAATTCTCGCATGGGTAGGGGCAATTATTTTCCTCGGTTTCGCGTTTTATGCGTTCGAGGCAAAATCCCGCTATAACCTGAACTTCCCAGAGACCGTTGCAAACTTCACGGCAGACGATGTAATGGGGGGCAAATCGGACTACGTAAGCGAGAAGGGGACAGCAACGCTTATTGTTTTGACCGCATCCTGGTGCCCATCCTGCCGGGCAGAACTTCCCATCCTCAAGCAGTTCCACGAGGAATTTGGGCCGAAGGGTCTCAAGATTTTGATGATCGACGAAGACGATTCCAAGAAGGTCGCCCGCAAGTACAAGAAAAGCATGGACATCCCGTGGACGATGCTCCACTGGAACTACGACGCACTCAAGGCGCTAGGAAGCCCGGGCGTGATTCCCGTAAGCTTTGTGGTCGATAAGGATGACAAGATCCAGCACGTCGATGTCGGAGTGCTCAACGAACTGAAGGTCCGACACGAACTAAAGCGACTGCTGGGACAGTAATACGAGATGGCGACCCCGTCCCCATTCGCGGATCATGACCACATAAGAACTAAAGTTCTAAGTGGTCAAAGAGAATAAATCCGGGGTGACAAGCCAAGTGACAACCAAGCGTTAAGCAATGGGGCTTGGGAAGAGGATCACGTCGGCAATTTTTTCTTTACCGAGGGCGAGCATGAACAGGCGGTCGAGTCCGAGCGCCACACCAGAGCAAGCTGGCATACCCGATTCAAGAGCTGCAAGGAACCGTTCGTCAATAGGCGGTAAGGGCTTGTTCATCCCCTTGCGGATTTCCAAATCAGCATAGAAACGGCGGCGCTGTTCCACCGGGTCCGTAAGCTCCGTGTAACCATTGCAAAGTTCCACCTGGTTCACGAAAAGCTCAAAGCGGCGAGCCCACGTATAGCCCTCAGCATCCACGTAAGTCTGCGCCAAAGCAGCCTGCGACGGCGGGTAATCCAAGATGAACTCGGGACCGTTACTAGCGAGTGCAGGTTCCACCAAGAAAACCATGAGATAGTCCCACCAGTCTTCGCGCGTGAGCGTTTCGCTCTTTTCGGGCACAGGAATCTCTCGAGCGCGGCAAGCATCCGCAAAGTCTGTAAGCTTTTCGCAAAACGGATTTACGCCAGCGTAATTCTTGAACGCATCAATCCAGCGGGTGCGGCGGGCATTTAGTTTGGTCCCAATGATTTCGCTCACAAGGTCTTCGACTTCGTCCATGAGTTTGTCCTGAATCATACCCACGCGGTACCATTCCACCATCGAGAACTCGTTGTTGTGGTGGCCGCCAAATTCATCCTTGCGGAAAGACTTTGTAATCTGAAAGATGTCACCGAACTTTGCCGCAAGCAAGCGCTTCATGTGAAATTCCGGGCTCGTCATCATGAACCGCTTCGGGTCTTCAATCTCAAAGTAATCGAGCTGCGGGTCCGTTCCGCCGTATGCAGAAAGCACAGGCGTCTCGACTTCGAGCGCATTACGACGAACAAAGAAATCACGGACACGGGCCATCAGCGCCTGGCGCTTGACCCAAGTTTCACGCGTGCAAGTGGGCGCAAACGCGCCCGAGTTCAAATTTTCCATTACTCAGCTCCGGCTACACAACGGACCGCAAGATAGAAACTCGGGTCCACGGAGATGGAGCCGACATCCTTATCGGAGCTGAACATTGTGCGAGCCTTGCCACGAGAATCTTCTTCGGAATCGGCTGTCCAGAAGTAGGCGCCCTCGCCCATCGTCGTGCAGACGCCGGTCTTGTTGGCGTAGCCACCGAACATGGCCGTGAATGCATAATCGTCGCTGCCGTTGCTCTTGAGTTTGAGCGCCGCTTCGCGTGCGCCACCGGCGTACTCTTCAAGCTTTTTCCAGTCTGTATCCGTGGCGAGATGGTAGCCTGCCGGGCAAGCCTTCTTGGCAGCTTCTTGCGTGTAGAGGCGACCGAACGTCTTGCAGTTCGCATCATCGCGGTCATAGCAAATCGAGCCATCCGGATCGTTGTAGTTCAAGTTCTCGACGAACCAGTCCACGCCACCGATTTCCTTGACCTTGTAAACTTGTTTGTCACGCTTGTCCACAAAGTTCTTGAACACCGGGCAGCGAGTGCTGAAGCCTGCTTCAGAAAGAATCGGATCGACCTTGCCCTTCCAAGCGGTGCAGAAGCGGAACAGCTGACCGCCCGGAAGCGAAGCGCCCTTATGCTTGGCAGCCCAAGTCTTCACGTAATGGAGGCCCGTCACAGCGGTATCAGGAATCGAGAGCACCTTGGCATACTTGCCAGCGAGTGCAGCATACGTCCCGGCAACAGACATCGGAGCCTTCCAGAAGCCATCGGAAAGACCTTCGCGCAAGCTTGCAAAAACCGGGGACGGCTTATAGACCTTGATTGTCTTATCGACCATCTGCTCCGGATTCTTTTTGCAGTTCACATCATGATTGATCGCCATCAAGGAATTAGCATCTTCCTTGCACTGGGCAATGCACTTTGTTCGTGCAGCGCCTTTCTTGGGGCACGGTTTCCAGACCGTGGTATCGACACTCACGAGAGACTGTTTTCCAAAGGCCTTCGTCTTCGTTGCAGCCTTAGCCACCTCGTCTAGCGTTTTGAGAGCCTTCGTACTCCCCTTTTCGCCATCGGCGAGCAAATACTTGATGACACCCGAGCAGGCGTTCGCGGCATTTGCCATCGAGCACACCTTCGGACCAAAGCCATACGCAAACTGGGACGGGCAAGCGGCAAACGCCTCATCCGGCATCTGCTTAAAATGCTTGCCATAAATGTTCGTTGCATTCTTTGCCGACATCTTGCCGCAATAGATTTCTTCGAGCTCGCCGGAATTGACAATCTTTTTAACCTTTTTCCAGTTGTTGGAATCAACGGCCTTGCGGAGCGCTTCTTGGGCAAAACTACCCTGTGCCAAAATTGCAGAACAAACCAAACTTGCTATAAAAAGATTCTTCATCTAAACCTCTTTTAAAACTTAACTGGATCCCTCGACTTCGCTCGGGATGACAAATCCTAAGTCGGGATGACATTCCTAAGTCGGGATGACTCTATGAATAGTTTTAATATATAACGAATTATAACCAATCCCTAATGAATAATCAAAAAAAATCTTGAACCCTAATAATATTTTACTTGAATTTGACTCCGGCTATAGAGGATTTCTATCTTTTGGATCATGAACGCAGAAGTCTTACGCAATGAATTCCCGATGTTGGTCGCAGGCGACAAAGAAGCAAAGCCGCTCGCCTTTTTGGACAGCACAGCCACAACCCAGAAGCCCGCAAGCGTCATCGACGCGATGGACGATTTTTACCGCGAGCACTACAGCTCCGTGAAGCGCGGGGTTTACCGCCTCAGCGCACGCACCACTGAAGCCTTTGAAAAGACCCGCAAAGACGTTGCGAAGTTTATCAACGCAAAATCCGAAGACGAAATCGTCTTTACTCGCGGCACCACCGAAAGCATCAATCTCGTTGCTTGGAGCTACGGACGCAAGTTCTTTGAAGCGGGCGATGAAATTTTAATCAGCGGTTTGGAACACCACGCAAACATTGTGAGCTGGCAGCTCGTCGCCGAAATGAAGGGTGCAAAGATCAAGGTCATTCCCGTCCGCGATGATGGCGATTTGGACTTGAGCAAGCTCCCCGAGCTCCTCACGCCACGCACCAAGATGGTCGCCGTCACCCACGTGAGCAACTCCGTCGGCACCGTGAACCCCATTGCAGAAATCATTGCAACCGTCCGGAGTCTCGCCCCGCAAGCAAAAGTTTTGATAGACGCCGCCCAGAGCTCTAGCCACATCAAGATTGACGTGCTGAAGCTCGACTGCGACTTCCTCGCTTTCAGCGGTCACAAGATGTACGGCCCGACCGGCATCGGCGTTCTTTACGGCAAGTACGACGTGCTCGACAGCATGCCGCCTTGGCATGGCGGTGGCGAAATGATCAAGAACGTCACGTTCGAAAAGACGACATACGCCGACGTCCCGGCACGCTTTGAAGCAGGCACGCCTGCCATTGCCGAAGTCATCGGTCTCGGAAAAGCTATCGAATGGCTAAACAACGTCGGCCTCGACAACATCCGCAAGCACGAAGAACAAATTACGCAGTACGCATTGAAGCAGCTCGCCGAAATCCCGCAAGTGAAAGTCCTCGGCAACCCGAAGGAACGCGGAGCGCTTATCAGCATTACGTTGGACGGAATTGCCGTCGGTGATGCCGCCATGATTCTCGACGAAGAAAACGTCGCCGTGCGTAGCGGACACCACTGCGCACAACCGGTGATGGACCGCTTTGGGCTAGATGCAACGCTCCGCCTGAGCTTTGGCGTGTACACACTCGAACGCGACATTGACCGTTTTGTTGCCGGCATCAAGCGCGTCGTCCGTCTGTTCGCCTAAATTCCGCCAGTTTTGCAGGATTCTCATGGGAATTGAAAAAGGCATTTTCAACCGCACATCGCTCCTTCTCGGAGACGATGTTATGGACTGTATCTACCAAAAACGCGTCATCATTTTTGGACTCGGCGGAGTCGGCAGCTGGTGTGCCGAAAGCCTGGTGCGTTCCGGCATCAAGGAACTCGTGCTCGTCGATTCTGACCGCGTGTGCGTCACCAACGTAAACCGCCAGCTGATGGCCACCACCAAAACCGTGGGCCAAGTCAAAGTCGAAGTGCTTAAAAACCGCTTGTTAGAAATCAATCCGCACGCAAACATCGTCGCATTGCAGGACATCTACGAAGAAGCGAATACGGACAAGTTCCAGCTAGACACATTCGATTACATCATCGACGCTATCGACAGCCTCGAAAACAAGATGCAGTTGCTTTGGCACGCCACGCACACCAAGGCAACCGTATTCTCGTCGATGGGAGCCGCCCTCAAGATGGACCCCACAAAAATCAAGGTCGCCGAATTCTGGAAGGTTACAGGTTGCCCGCTCGCACGCGCACTTCGCGACAAGTTCAAGCGAAAAAAATTGTGGCTCAAGAAAAAAGTACTTTGCGTTTATAGCGACGAACTCTTAAAAAATCGCGGTCAAAATTCTTCTTGCGGAACCGCCGCCTGCATGTGTCCTAAAGTCCGCCAAGAACGCAGCGAAGCGGAACTCAAGAACGCCGAACTTGTCGATCACGAATGGTGTAGCAGCAAGGCTCAAATCAACGGCACCATGGCACATGCCACGGCCATTTTCGGCTTTATGATTGCAGGTCTTGTGATGAACGACATTTATCAGAAAGCGCTAACGCAAGCTGAGTGATTTAACTTGTTCTTAACCTTTTTAACTTAATAAGTTAAATTAAAGTTAAATATCAATCTCATCTCGCGGATCTGTGAAAAACGAGTTATTCATAGTCAATACCAATCCAGACGTTTTGCGGGATTAGCATAAAGTGTTTCGGACTTTCGTTCGTTTCTTTTGCGGAGAATTCCACAACACCATTGGTAAAAGCTTTTACCGTTCTTTCTGAGTAAAAATCAGGGTACTTCGAAACCCAAGAAGTTGAATCCCATTCAGAACACGTAAAGCAACTAAGAAATTCGCGGAGCTTGGCGACCGTTACAGGAGATTCCGTGTCTTCGCAGCGATATTCAGCCACGTCGCAATAAAGAACAATATACGGAGAATCCTTTTTGCAACTGTTTACAAGCAGCCGGCAATGTTCCGTAGCAGCGAAATCATCCCATTCTTCGCCAACCTCGTCCTTGAAAACGTCAACATCTTCCCACACGGGACAATTACCGAGAGTTGCAACAATTCTCTCACTAAGTTCTTTGCCATGCACAACGCAAAACAGGTCTTTTGCTTTTAAAAATTCTTTGATAGTCATAAATCCTCTTTTTTTGAGACTATCAAGAATGTAGATTCAACGGACGACAATTAACGTCGTCCGACATACCAACAGAATTTAATTCGACAACAGCATCAAATCAAAATACATCATGCGAGTATGCAAAGCGGCAGACGATTCTATATTCCGATACCGACACTCCTGTTCTTCAGATGAAAACATGTACCGAAAGCCATTAGCCTCATAAAACGAAAGCGGAACAGGCTGATTGTACGCATCAACCACTAGATAACGACATCCAGTTTTGTTATCAGGATCAACAAACCACTGTTTGATATAATCAAGCAGTTCGCTTCCGACATGCTGTTTCTTAAAAGGTACACCTACACCAAGTCGACCTATCAACACAGCAGGATATATCAAATCCCGTTTTTCCCAAGGTAGATTTTTGCCTATCTGTTTCTTTCGTGCATTTGGAAGATAGTTCGTAAAAATACTTGCATTAGATACAGTAAAAGCACAAACTACATCTTTCAAAGTAGAAGAATCTACAAAAACATAGGTTTTACCCATCAGCTGTTGGCTATACTTAACGGCATCCCTAGAAAAGAACGAATCAAGGTCTTCGTTACCACAAGAAAAAGTATTACAACGATTTAAAACTGATGGAGTCAGAGCCGTGCGAATGCAATTAGATTCTAAAAAGGCCATTTTCCTTCAGCCCTTAGTTTAGCAATTCGTGCAGCATTGCGCATATCAAACCCACTCCACTCAGAATGTTGCCGAGTAAAGTCGATAGATCCGCGGTTACGTTCTGCCTCTTCCGCATTTTTCACGAAAGATTCCGCCACCGCATCCGTCAAAATTGGGATATTGCTAATTGCTAAGGCCATATTTGTTCTCCTAATATACATTTTACCGTTTCGATTTGCAATTCTAAATACCGCCGTTGCCGGAATCCAACTGAATACGAACGTGTTTTTTCTTGACTCATTTAGCCTCCTAGTTTTGAAAAAAGAAAAAGCATCCGAATTTTTTTCGGATGCCTGAGGCCTTTTCAAGGGTCATGCATTAATGTATCAATATTTGAATATAGTAGCAAGCGGCGATTTGTAACTTTACTGTAAAATAAATTACAGCCCCAGCCGGCGTCCTTGATGGTCATCTTTGTTGGCGATTTCTTCAAGCATGTTCTGCATAATCAGTTCTCGCGTGCGCAAGTCGGCGGGAACGTAGACAAGTTTACGGCGAACATTCTGAAAATCGCTAATGGACACATTATCGCAAGCAAGAACTTCTCTTGGGCATTTATCCCCAAAAAACGATGTCCATGTTTTCGAAACCTGCTTAGAGTCCATATAGTCAAACGCCAGCTTCAGCTGAAAACGCCGACGGATTGCCCAATCCAAAACATTCTCGTAATTCGTCGCCGCGATAAGCATTCCGTTGAAAGAATCCATTTGGCATATAAACTCATTTACCAAAGTCACTTCCCAGTGATTTTTTGCATTGCCACGATTTTCAAAGAAGCTATCAGCCTCGTCAATGAAGAGAATAGCATCGCTCTGTTCAGCTTCTCTGAACATTTCACGAATGTTGCGTTCCGTATCGCCCACAATTCCGCCAAGGATATCGCTTGCACGCTTCACAAGCAAATCTCGACCAAGAATATCTTGAGCAATATGCTTTGCATAAGCCGACTTCCCTGTTCCCGGAGGACCGTACAAAAAGATGTTCAAGTTTTCTCTACGTCCATTCAATTTCGAAGATCGCCATTGCGCATCAAAATTTTTAAGCATCGGAATGACATAGTCAATATTCTTTATATCCCCGCTAGAAATGCGGACGCATTCCATATTGTATTCAAATTCTTTCGTCTTTTGCGAGCCCATCGATATGCCCAAAAGTTTGGCATGAGACGACGCAATTTCACGAACCACATTCAACGGGGAAAAATCCACCGCCTGCATCCGCTGTGCCTGACGAACCGCCAAAGTAATGCTCCCCGCCATTACAGGAATTTCCTTGGCAATATTCTCTATTTCGTCGTTGCACAAAATCGATTCAGCCTGCTGCGCTTTAAGAACAGACTGCCAAATTGCAACACGTTCCTTATTGCTGAACGTGAAAAATTCCAGCGAATAGTCAAACCGACGACGAGTACTATTTTCAATACACGCAATATTATTCGTAATCCAAATAACAGGTGTTTTCAGATTTTCAAAAATGATATTCAGCAAACCTTTCTCCGCCTGATTCAAAACCAAATCAGCCTCATCCATCAGGATTATACCACCACTCCGTTCACATTCCCAATCGGCAAGCAACATAGAACGCAAACGAGTCTGCAAAAGAGATTCCTTATCCATAGATTCATCGCCCATGCCCACAGCAAGCAAAGGGACATTCAATTCCTGAGCAAGCGCTTTCGCAAGTTCCGTTTTTCCCGTCCCTTCACGACCGTAAAAAAGGATATTGAGCGGAGAACCCTTCTGATGAGTTTTCAGCATCTGCAAAACAAAAGGTGCCTGCGGATTCGTCTTGGCAATTTGAGCATAATCAACACAAGGCTTTGGCGCCGTTTTCAAATCCATAATCCTTGACATATCCGAAAATCCATACAAGAAATCGCTTACCTCGCTCGCCAAATACAGTTCACGCCGCTTGATTTTCAAGTCTGAATTTCGATTTGTTTCCTCCATACGCACCAACTGAAACTTGATAAGCGCGCTCTCCTTTGAACAGAGCTCATGCAACGTTTCCGGCTCCAACCCCGCAATCAAAGAAATTCGCCTAAGCGATCCCCGTTCGGATGGATCAAAGTAATCGAACATCTTTGAAATCTTTTCAACCTTAAAAAACATGTTATGATGATCGCGAAGCCATAAATACAGCACAAGATCCAAGGCTTCATCCGAAAGATGGAAAAGACGCTTCAATTCAAAAGCCCTCTGCATCGACACATCGCTTTCATCGCATCCGCCAGCAAGCCAATTTGCGGAACACTCTTGAATCGACAGAGAGAGCAACTGACGTGTATAGGCATCACCATCGCCCCAATGAGCAACAAAGTCCAGGAAATGCCTAGCAAAAATGATTCTTCGGCTTTTATGGAATTCTTCGAGAAGGTCCTTTGCCTTGTACCACTTATTCTCAATCTCCGTCGTAATTCCAGTAGGAAGTTCAATGCGTTCACGGGCTTCATACACTCTATCCAAAAAAGTCGCAACGCATTCATCTGTTATATACTTGTCGCAAAAGACCCGACAATCCCCATCTAGATAATACCGCATAAAGCGGCTCCAAAATTCCATAATTTTCAAGTCTATAAAAGTCGGCTGACCGCTCAGAGACTTTTCAGAGACACCTTCTTTACCAAGCATTTCGCGCTTATTTTTAAAGTAATTTTCGATTGTATTTTCGTAATGTAACTGCATGGTTTTAACCTCAATTTTGCACCATGCAATATAAAAGAAACGCACGACAATTAATGTCGTGCGAGAAAATTTTTAAAAGATTACATTAAAGCTCATGTTAATTCATTTGCTTCTTTCTTTTCCTTTGCCTTGTTTACAATTTCTATAGCTTTTTTGTACACATCATATAATCCATCTACAATTTGACCATCATTTCCATCTATAGATTTTACAATAACGCACCATTTATCTTTCGGAGGTTCATGTGTTTTTCTTGGATTATTGAAGTATTTTTCTATCAAAGATTCATACAAATCTATTCTTTGTTTTTGCCCATCCCATTGCCATATAGTTAGCGAAATGTTAAATAATCCATCAGCAAAGCCAGCCTCTATTCCCAACTCGTATTTAGAATTATTTTTTTCAAAACAGTCTCGCAAATAATGCCATCCTTGCCAATCACCTATCTCCAAATTGATATTTTCTTTTTCAGCTAGAAGTTTTTTAATAATATCAATATGTTGATTTTTTTCGTTTTTCTGCTCTTCCTGAAACTGATTCCTTCTTGTAATCAAACTATCTAGAATTCTATTATTTTCGTCATTAAGAAAGAAATCTTTTTCTTCTGCAGTAAAATCAGACATACAGCCTCCCTTTCTGTCTAAAAATAAGATGAAATCGGTTAAATAAGAAAGATATTTAGAATTACATTGAGTTACATAAGCTCCTAAATTTCGTTTTAACTTTTCTAGAAATTCTCTATAATAAATGGTTTTGAAATTAGGATTTACATCCTTATACTCAGCCTTTTCACACAAAGCCAAAAGAATGCACACCGTATGTAAATTAAGAGATTCGCGCTCTTTCTTTACATAATTATAATAATCTTGAAAATCATTATCCGGAGGAGCATCAATTTTATTTTCAATGCATACTTTTAAGCAATCTGTTGTTAAAAGCAAATCAATACGATTGCCATTCTCAGTATATTTTTCTGTTTCAGCAAAAACGCTTCGAGTATACAAGATGTTTTTCTTGTCAAAATTTTCGATTTCAGCAGAATACTTTTCTTGATAAACCTCAAGAAGAGTATCAAAAAAAAGTGTTCCAACCCCATGCGGATTTCTAGTATCAAAGAAAAAAGCGAACAATCTCGAACATATTTCTTCAAGTCGATTCCACGGATATTTGCAAAGTTCCAAGTAAGTCGGCTCATACATCGGCTTGGGAAGAAATTTGTTAAACTTGTTAAGAAGTTCTTTAAACTTTTCAAGCTGATTTTCATCTTTTTCCATAAATAAATCCTTTTGACATTAAATATGAATATATCAGACTATCAAGAATGTAGATTCAACACATGACAATCAACGTCGCCCGTAAGGTCTTTTGCCTTTTTGACGATTTATTTCCACAGAGAGCAAATCTTCTGAATTATTTCATTTTCACCTTTTCCCTGTGGATGCGGGACGACAATGCAGCGATGCATTTTTCCAGATTCGCCTACTAGGGTAAATTCGCCCGTAGATTCGTTTTTAGACTTCAATTGACCGCAGGGTTCCCAGCGTTCAAAGAATCGACCAACACCTTTTCCACTTTCGTAGATACCGGTCAAGAAAACGGAAAAACAAGGAACTAAGTCATCCATTTCAGCAAGCAGTAATCGAGCGCATTCATTAATCTGTTCACTTCTTAAGTTCTGAGTGGTTCCCTGTTTCGCACGAAAATTGATTTTATACAAATCACTCCAATAAAAATCATGGTAAACGTTCGAACCGTACGACTCCACACGAACTCGTTCAAGAACATGACCAATCACTCGCCAAAACGGAGAATCGTCAAAATAATAACCATCCCTAGATTTAAGCCAATCTAGTTCATCGCATTCATAATCAGTCACAAGCGGAACCTTGTCTTGCCCAAGACCGTAGGTATCACGACCAACGAACATCGGCAAACCTTTCTTAAAACGACTTCGTGGACCAACGAAATGCGTTGGCATGATGCCCAATTCGTTACTATTGGGCAAAGATTTCGCCTTTTCGTAAAGAATTTTGTAAAGTTGTTGAACCTGTGGTGTCATAAAGAGATTTCCTCGTACCCATATTTAGTGTTGCGTAAGATTTTCAGAACTACGCCATTGAATAATCTTTTTCAATTCTGTCACAATGAATTCAGCATCAGAAACACATTCCTCAGCATCTTTTTTTCGTTTCATAATTGTATATTTATTTCCAGATTCTTCAAACGATAAACTAGAAGAATCGCATGGAATACGATCTAAATCTTTTAGCTTTTTACTAACGACGCGAATCTGAAGTTCATTAGACGAATCTTTCCATAAGATTGAATCTATATAGCAATTGTCTGTTATGTGGATATAATCTGAAATACAATAAGCCCAATTCTTTATTTCATTTAAATCAGATGACTCGGCGTCATAGTTATATACTCGGCAAATGTTCCTTGCTTTGCGACGACATTCGTCCTCGTATTGTTTTCGACAATCGTTTAATCTACGTAAATGTTCCGAATACTCATCAAAAAAATCTTTATAGAATTCAGGGCAGTTCAAATCTTTTATTTCATTCTCCATAGTTTTTACCCAATCCTCCAGCACATTCAAATATATTTCACTATTTTCTGTTGCATGCTCATTCAATTTATTTTTTATTGATTTTATAAAATCTTCATAAAATACTGACATCCAACCATCAAATTTCGCATTACTCTTACGAGGTTTTAATAAAATACAATAACATGAACAATCGGCATTTTTTTTATCATTCTTAATCCGTTTTACTTCGCATTCATATTCCTTAAAATCATTATTTGCAGGCGCCCATATTTTATTTTCAATGCAGATGATATTCTTGTCACCGATAATTAGCAAGTCAATCTTTTTACCGTTATCAGTTTTATATTCTGTTTCTATCTCAAAATTTTGTTCAACACTGATTTTTGATTTGCCGTTTTTTTCCAGCAATTCATTCAATGAATCCAAGAACATCGTTCCAAAGCCGTGTGGTTTATTAGGATTAAAGAAAAAAGCAAACAAACGACTCCATATTTCTTCTAAACGAGTTCCTGGATAACGACAAAGTTCCATATATGTCGGGATTGCATCCGGAATTTCTAGCGGATTATGTTCCTTTATAAGACTTTTTAGTTTTCCCAATGTTTCTGAATCAAAATCAGCATTCATCTTTGCGTTTGGTCCCTTGAATCAATCTTCACCAACTTGATTATAAAATCATTATGAGCCAAATTTAATCGTAAATGCAAGATCTTTGACTACAAGAATTTTTCTCACAACTTTTGATTTTACATCTGTAGGTAATAAACAAGACAATGGCGTAGTCATTTTCAGAGCATTAGCCAAACCGTCAAAGTTTAATGCCAAATTAAATGTATTGGACGCAAACTTACGAAAAGAATAGCTACATGAATATTCCGTCATTAAATTTCCTTCTGGATTTCGATCTTCAAGCAATGTTTTGAAATCACCATCATGTTCTAAACAATTTTCTTTCATAAATTGTTTAGCCAATTCGTACTCTTTCGCACTATATAAACATGTCTCTTTATATTTTTTTTCAAATGAAAAACTTTCTATATCAAGCCCCATTTTTTTCATACATTTTAAAGACTTTCCCGACAAAGCCCCCTCTTCTTCCTTAATTTGTCTTTTGGATTTATCCGAAAAAGATATTTCTGTGGCTCCCAATTTATGAGCAAATGAAAAAAACAGATTCAATCTATCATGTTCAAATTTTTTCAAAGTTTCACAAGTTTCTTCAACATATTCATTTCGCTTAAAAGGATTCCTTATATAACATTTTCCCTCTTGTGGGACACAACAACTTTGACCATCAGAAAAAATAATCTCTTTTGGCACATCTTTAATAGAAAGAACCTTAATATCAGTCAAATTGGTTTTGCTATATTCATCATACCACTGATAATTAATACTTTTTTCTTCTGATTGCAAAATCAGCATTTTTTCATTTATCGTACTCATTTACGCCTCATAAATTTTTTACGTTTCATCCATTTTTTTGTCAATAAAGCCACGTTTGTCGCAGTCCAAAAGCCAAACCCAACAAGAGCTCCCAAAGCAAGAATTGTATCTTTAGGAGTAATAGCATAGTCGCGTTTCAACCAGTAGGTAGAGCTATTGCATTCATTTAAATTGACTCGAGCAAAAACATCATTAAAATCTTCTTCATCAAAATATGTTTTTGAATTAACAAGTTCCATACATTTCAACAACTCTTTTCGAACATGCTCTAGAAAGAACCAATCTATACGTTGTTGGCTTTCACAAATAAAAGTATAAGCTACATATCGTCCTACAGAATCTTTCTCATCAGTAATTCCATCAACATATAAAACTTGTTTCTGAGGATACAAACAGCAACTTATTTTCGTTTTAGTTGATTCAGATATCAAAAAATCCTTCTTTTTGAACGAAATCATTTCTTCTGGAATTTTTTCAAATGAAGAAAACGAACCGTTTATAATTACCATATTTTTTTGAGATTCATCTTTTTTTTGAATCCAAAAATAAGTATTGTATTTATTTTCAATCATAGTAAGCCTCTAATTATTTCCATATTTTCTAAAGCACTTTCGAATTTCATCTCCAGCATGCTCATCTAGCAAATTCAAAAATTTCGTTTCTTCAAAAATTCTACTATACATTTTATCTTTCAAAAACATTTTCAATTGAGAACGGATTTGAGTTTCATCTTCCTTAACTTTATCAATATGTGTAACCAAAACAATAAAATTTCCCTCATCATCACGATTATTATAGATAAATTCCAATCGAGCTAATACATCTTTTCGTTCACTTTCATTCGTTAAAAATTTTTCCACATTGATAAGGAAAAATACAACATTCTTTCCCTTCATGAGAGAGCTATATCGATTCATTAACTCAGTCCCTCCAGGAATATCCTGTCCCTGATTTTTATTCAAATTGCCAAAATCTGGAAACAAATCTTTAAATTTTTCCCACGCACCCGCTGCGGTATTTACAGCCAAATCAGTACGAAGGAATTTATTCTTTTTTGTCCAAAACGCTTCAAATTCAGGAACGGACGCCCGCAATCCAGTATATCTATAGTCTTTCTTTTTTACAACACCATTTTGTAACAATTCAATAAATGTTGACTTGCCACTTTCTTCTGAACCTAAAATGGCAATTTTAATTTTCGTTTTCCTCAAACGATTCACAACATCAGCAACAACCGGAGCTGCTAAAGCAATGATTAATGGAGCAGGCATTCTTCCTCCTTATTTTTAATGATACATTCCAAAAAAAACAAAACAATGTTAACTTCTATATTTTGAGTCATTGTAAATCTCCCTATGGACCGTTTTAAATGGTGTAAGTAGCCCATCTCGTCCAGCAAGAAGCCTCTTTATAAGATTACCAAAATCTCTTTCAGCCATATTTACTTTCCCCTTCTTAAAAAGAAATATATCCCCATTTTCAGGAAATAGCATAAAAACAGATCCGAAATCTTTAATTCACCCTCCTATATTCCAACCGAAAACATTCAACGGTTCTAGCGCAGTATTTTCCTGCGTTTCTCTCATTTTCCATAAGTCCTCGCATTTATCCTTTGGTTTTGCCGACCATCACTAATATAAAATGGGGCCACGACAATTACAGTCGTCAGCCCTTGGCATGCATTTTTTCCCACAAAAAAAGCGTGGAGTTAGTGCTATTACTCATTCAAGGTTCGGCAAAACCATCACGGAATAAATGCAAAAACCCACGCCACATGGCGTGAACCAATGCATCTTAGTCTTCCGTGAAACAAAATTTTGCCGATTCTGAATGAAAGCCAAGAGCAAAGCTCAAACTTATGTCAAAAACTTGATTACCTTATGAAAACCTCTTTTTTCAGTAATATAATCAAATTTTCACAAGGCATGCACGCAAAAGCGCGTTTTCTACACTTTTTCCATCACAGAATCAAGTTCACGACGAGCTTGACCATGGTTTCGCGCTCTTCGGGTTTGCTTTCGGCGATGAGCAGCGTGAGGGCGACGAGAGCGCCATCGCTCAAAATTTTGGAGCCATCCACGCGGTAGAGGATTTCGTTGCGGGACATGTACCACAAGAAAATGAACGCGGCAATGCGCTTGTTGCCATCAATAAAGGAATGATTCTTGACGAGCAGATAGAGGAGCGTTGCGGCTTTCAGCTGTACGGTCGGATAAAGGTCCTTGCCGTCGAAGGTCTGGTAAATTTGTCCGAGAGAACTTTTGAAAGAGGCATCTTTTTCGACGCCGAAGATGCCGCTGTCGCGGAACTTTTCCTTGAGCACAGCGATAGCGTCCATGGCGAGTTCGTATGTTATGGCACCTTTCGTTTCGGCGTAGTCGCCAGCCTTGGGGATTTCAAGTTGTTGATGGTCGTACCGGTCCAATGTTTCGAGGGCCGTTCTAAAGTCGCTGATGACGTTTGCAATTTCAATTTTTTCGTTTTTTCCCATGACGTACTCCTTTTTGTAGGGGAACACCATGAATATAGAATGACGATGCGACAATTAATGTCGCTTAGATTACTTGATTCGATCGCTGCAGAATTCTTGGCGACCGCATTTTTCGCAGTGGGCGCCCATCCAAAGTGTATCAAATTGTTCGATGGCGGGTTCGACGATTTGCGGGTCATTCGTGAGGATTCCCGCTTCGAAGTTGCGACGGAGCGAGCTTTTCATGCCGATGCCGGCTCCAGTCAAGTTTGCAGAGCCGATGTAGGCGGTTTCGAGGTCGAAAATTATCATCTTGAAATGCACTCGCGGACACATGACGCGTTCGAGATCGGTCGCGAGAATCTTATAGCGGTCGAAATCTTCGCGGAAGTTCGGGCCGGGTTCTTTAGCGTGAATGAGTCGCACGCCCACGCCACGCTTGAGGAGTCCTGCGAGTTGTCCGAGCAACGGGATTGATTCGCCGTTCTGTTTGACGTAAACATCCTTGATGTCGGCGGTACCGATCCAGAGCGTTTCGCGGACTGTTGCGATACGGGAAATCACTTCGGAATAGTGTTCTTCGTTTTGGATGTACTTGGTAAACGTGGACATAGAAAGAAATATAGTATTGTCGCGCGACAATAAATGTCGTAGGATTTATATATATTGAAAATACAAGATGGCGATGCCGGAACAGTGTCCGGCATGACAAGGACGGAGGTCTTATGGAAAATCCGGGTCGCGGCGAACGCATGGTGCGAATTTTTGTGTACCTGATGGCACACTATAACAATCGTTATAGCGTTACGGATATCATGCAGCATTTGGATATTCCCGCAAATGAATTGCGAAGCGTGCAGCGCGATATGCAGGCATTGACAAATCTCGAAAGCCATTACATCCAACGCATTACCGACAGCGGCAAGACTTATTACCAGGCGGCGCTCGAACGTGCAAACAAGCTCGTATTTCCGGAGTTTGGCGACATGGTTTTGCATTTCGTCTTTTTGCAGCGTATCGCGAATTTGTACCCGGCAACAGCAAGCCTTATCGATGACCTCACCAGAAGAATTACGCAGGATTTGCCCGCGAAGCAACAAGATGTTCTGAAGAGCTATTCGAAAGAATTGAATGGTCGTATTCTCTTTATGGGGACTCCGCCCAATTACGACGAAGACGTGAGCAAGCACCTGCCGACTATTCTGAACGCGATTCGTCAAAAGCGTAAAGTACAGATAAAATATACAGACAACTGGGGAACGCCATCGGATAAGCCACGCGTTCCGTTGATGGTCGCCATAAGTCATGGAGACATTTATATCGGTTGCGTTTCGCAGCACCACCCCGACAAAACTTACGCGTTAAAATTGCAACGCATCGAGTCAGTGAAATTGCTGAAGGAAACTTTTGAAGAAGACTCGAAGGTGGTCGAATCGTTGCGCAAGCGCATCCGCACGGGATCTTTGCTTTTGGGCGACCAGAATCCGCAAGAAGAAAAAGTCGTCATTTACTTCCCGAAATACGCCAAGAACTTTTTGAAGGAACGTCCATACCACCGCTCCATGAAAATGGAAGACGCGCCAGGCGACGAAATCCGCGTGACGATGAAGGTCGAGGTAAACGAGCTGCTCAAGCAGTGGATTATGTATTATGGGAACATCGCGACGGTCCAACAGCCGAAAAAACTGAGGCAGATGATACTGGAAACGGCAAAAAAGCTGGTGGAAAAGTACGAAAAGTAAGGAAAATCCACTCGTTATTACCAAAATTACGGTCTTGTTATAGCTTTTATTTATATATAAGTAACTTTTCTAGAAAAATTTTATAATTCACCCTACTTTCCTATTGGACTAGTAGGGTTTTGTTTTTAAATTATGCACATCAAACGAACGAGGCACCCCGAAAGGGAAAAGCCTGGAGGATTTCGCTATGCGATGTCGAATGTGTAACCAAGCTGAAGGCGGGCGGGCCTAATACCGCCAAAATTTAACGCTCAGAATTGAGCAAAACTATTAACTATCGCGTCGCCCGACGCCAACAGTAACAAAACGTTCGGGCGAACGCGAAAATTTCGCGCCAAGCGCACAAAAGGATTTAAATAATATGACGACTCAGAATAAGCTCCATTTCGAAACTCTTCAGCTCCACGTTGGTCAGGAACAGGCAGACCCGGCAACCGATTCCCGCGCAGTTCCTATATACCAGACCACCTCTTACGTGTTCCACAGCGCTCAGCACGCTTCTGACCGTTTCCATCTGAAGGATGCAGGCAACATTTACGGCCGCCTCACCAACACCACGCAGGACGTTTTTGAAAAGCGCATCGCTGCTCTCGAAGGCGGTATCGCAGGTCTCGCAGTCGCTTCCGGTGCAGCAGCTCTTACTTATGCCATCACGGCTCTCGCTCGCAAGGGTGACCACGTGGTCGCACAGCGCTCCATCTACGGCGGCACCTACAACCTCTTGGAACATACGCTTTCCAAGTTCGGCATTGAAACGACTTTCGTTGACATCCACAACTTGAAGGAAGTCGAAGGCGCTATCAAGGACAACACGAAGCTCGTCTTTATCGAAACTCTCGGCAACCCGAACTCCGACATCCCGGATATCGAGGCCATCTCCGAACTCGCTCACAAGAACAAGATTCCGGTCGTGATCGACAACACCTTTGGTACTCCGTACTTGATTCGTCCGCTCGAACACGGTGCTGATATCGTCGTGCATTCTGCAACGAAGTTCATCGGCGGTCACGGTACGACTCTCGGCGGCGTGATTGTTGACGGTGGCAAGTTTGATTGGGCTGCATCTGGCAAGTTCCCGCAGTTCACCGAAACGAACCCGAGCTACGGTGTGCCTTTCACCGCAGCAGCTGGCGCTGCAGCTTACATCGTTTACATCCGCGCTATCCTTCTCCGTGACGAAGGTGCAGCAATTTCCCCGTTCAACGCATTCCTTCTCTTGCAGGGCACTGAAACGCTTTCGCTCCGTCTTGACCGTCATGTGGAAAACACCAAGAAGGTTCTCGAATTCCTCTCGAAGCACCCGAAGGTCGCTAAGGTCAACCACCCGAGCTTTGCAGATCATCCGCAGCACGCTCTCTACCAGAAGTACTTCCCGAACGGTGCAGGTTCCATCTTCACATTCGATGTGAAGGGCGGCCAGGCAGAAGCCTTCAAGTTCATCGACGGGCTCAAGATTTTCAGCTTGCTCGCTAACGTTGCCGACGTGAAGAGCCTCGTTGTTCACCCGTATACAACGACCCACTCCGAACTCACTCCGGCTGAACTTGCCGAAGCTGGTATCTCTCCTGCAACGATCCGTCTCTCCATCGGTACGGAACACTACGAAGATATCATCAACGACCTCGCACAGGCTCTTGACCAGATTTAATTACAAATAACAAAAGGATTCTACCATGTCAAAAATTTACGCATCTGCTGACCAACTTATCGGTCATACCCCGCTCCTCGAACTTTCCCACATCGAAAAGGAAAACAATCTCCAGGCTAAGATCGTGGCAAAGCTTGAATATTTCAACCCGGCTGGATCTGTCAAGGATCGTATTGCTAAGGCAATGATTGACGATGCCGAAGCTTCAGGCAAGCTTAAGCCGGGTTCCGTGATTATCGAACCGACTTCTGGTAACACTGGTATCGGTCTCGCTTCCGTCGCAGCAGCTCGCGGCTACCGCATCATCATCGTGATGCCGGAAACCATGAGTGTTGAACGTCGCCAGCTCATCAAGGCCTACGGTGCAGAAATCGTTCTCACCGAAGGTGCTAAGGGCATGAAGGGTGCAATCGCTCGCGCAACAGAACTCTCTCAGGAAATTCCGAACAGCTTTATCCCGGGTCAGTTCGTGAACCCGGCAAACCCGGCCGCCCACAAGGCAACGACGGGTCCGGAAATTTGGGAAGACACGGATGGCAAGGTTGACATTTTCGTCGCAGGCGTAGGTACTGGTGGAACGGTCACGGGTGTCGGTGAATACCTCAAGTCCCAAAATCCGAATGTGAAGGTTGTCGCAGTTGAACCGGAATCTTCTCCGGTGCTTTCCAAGGGCACGGCTGGTCCGCACAAGATCCAGGGTATTGGCGCAGGCTTTGTTCCGGATACTTTGAACACCTCCGTCTATGACGAAGTGCTCCCGGTCAAGAATGAAGACGCATTCGCTGCCGGCAAGGCAATTGCCAAGGCTGAAGGCATCCTCGTGGGTATCTCTTCTGGCGCTGCTTTGCATGCCGCAATCGAACTTGCAAAGCGTCCGGAAAACAAGGGCAAGACGATTGTCGCACTCCTCCCGGATAGCGGTGACCGTTACCTTTCCACTCCGCTCTTCGCTGACTAAGTGTTAGATAAAATTTATTCGGTAAGTGCTTCGCGGTTCCATTCGCCTCGCAGTAGAAACCGAAAAAAAAATTAAGATGATTCATTATTGAGTGAAAAACGCTAGAAGGTTCCATTCGCCTCTCTAGCGTTTATTTGTGTTTTATACAACGCATTGTCATCCCGGACTTGTGCCGGGATCACCAATTTTCAAAAAGAACGGTTTTAACATGTCACAAAAAAAGCGTGTCGCTGTTGGATTGTCGGGCGGTGTGGATTCCGCTCTTTCGGCGTATTTACTGAAAAAGCAAGGTTACGAAGTTGTCGGCATGACGATGGCAACGTGGGACGGCTCCGTGAAAATGCCTGCAGTCGAAGGTCGCGAAGGCTGTTACGGTCCGAGCGAAGACAAGAATATCGAAGAGGCAAAACTCGTTGCCGAGCGTCTCGGGATTCCGCATTACGTTGTTCCGGTTGCCGAAGATTACAAGCGTGAAGTTCTCGACTATTTCCGTGCGGAATACCGCGCAGGGCGGACGCCGAATCCGTGCGTCCGTTGCAATCAGAGCATCAAGTTTGGAGCGCTACAGCATGCGGCACGCAAGCTCGGGATTGATTTCGATTACTTTGCGACGGGGCATTACGCGCGGCTCGATTTCAAGAATCCTGATGTTCCGTTCTTGTACGAAGCATTGGACGAGCATAAAGACCAGACGTACTTTTTATCAAGACTCTCGGCAGAGCAACTTTCCACTGTGATTTTCCCGCTCGGCGGAATGCAGAAAGCAGACGTGAAAGCGCTCGCCAAGGAAATCGGCTGGGACGATTTTGCAACAAAGCGCGAAAGTCAGGACTTTATCGAGTGCGGCGATTACTCGGTACTGTTCGACGAGAGCGACAACGTTCCCGGAGATTTTATCGATGTGAACGGAAAAGTTCTCGGAAAGCACAAGGGCATTGTGCATTACACGATCGGGCAACGTAAGGGGCTCAACATCGGCGGGCAAGCGGAACCGCTTTACGTTGTGGCGATTGATGCGCACCACAATCAGGTGATTCTCGGACCTAGAAGCGCATTGAGCTGTACCGAAGTTTCTGCCGTTGACTTAAACCTGATGGTTTCGGAGACATCCCCACTTTTGAAGGAGCCGCTCACGGCACACATTCGCCTCGGGCATAAAGGAGCAACGGCAAGAATTACTGCTTTGGACACTACAGCCGGTACAATCAGCGTGAAATTTGACGAACCGCAATTCGCATCGGCACCGGGTCAAGTACTCGTGCTCTATGCAGACAAAGGCGTGGTCGCGAGCGGGATCATCGGGAAGTAAAAAATCAAATTTCCAAAAGCTCTCGCCCGATTTTACGGATTTCTTCGCGAATAAGTTTTTCACGTTCAGCAGACGGCTTTTTGGAACCGTTCATATATGCAGCCATCAATGACTGCTGTATTCCTAGCCGTCTTGCCACCTCAGACATATTAAGCGATTTAAATTTCGCCGAACCACGCAACGAATGTGCTTGCGGTTCAAAAATGCTATCGTAAGAGAGATCTTCGTCTATTTCATCCCAGCGCAAGCCCCCAAAAGACAATCTGAAAGCGGCACGCTGTTCAGCACTAGCAGAACGAAGTCGCTCCGAATCACGGAATTTCAAAAGGGCTGTACGCCCGTCCTTTGCCGTAAGCAAAATTCCACCCTTCACGAGTTCAGCGCTTTCAATGTCCCTTTTGTGCATATTACGCATCCTTTCCAAAAAAGCGATTCCATTCCTTTTCAAAAATTTCCTTATTCTCTTCGATAATGGACTCCGCTAATTTTAAGTCCTTTATTTTTAGCCCTTCATTTTTTATCAATAAAACTTCTCCGTTTTCGATTCCATATTTCGCTATTCCATCAGAACTCTCTACATGAATATGAAATGGCTCATGATCATTAGAATAGAAATAGAATCTAAGACCGAAGAGGATTAGCAATGTCGGCATTTAATCTCCTTTGAATTTAGGATATAATTTTATATCCGTCAATATGGTGTTACGATTTTTAGAAGTTTTTTGAGGCTTCTATATTCTTAACACGCTTTTTTCGGGGATTTGTACCACATTTTTTTGTAAAAAAAATGCAAAAAAAATCCTACCCGATTGGGTAGGATTTTTCACTTTGAGATAGTTGGCAATAAAAAGTTTTAAATGGAGTAGTCCTTTTCCATCATGCCGTAGTCGATGAGAATTTGTTCCAAGCGGTCCTGCGTCATCGGAGTCGGGATGGTAAAGAGTTCGTTTTCGTCGATGTTCTTTGCAAGTTCACGGTAGACATTAGCCTGGTTGCAGTTCGGTTCGAAATCAATCACAGTCTTCTTGCGGATTTCTGCCTGCTGCACGATGTTGTTGCGCGGCACGTACTGGATGAGCTGCGTGTTGAGTTCCTTGGTGAATGCGCGGAGCAAGTCAAGTTCGTTATCGACGTTACGGCTGTTGCAGATAATACCGCCGAGTCGCACTTCACCGCGTTCAGCGTACTTGGCAATACCCTTACAGATGTTGTTTGCAGCGTAGAGGGCCATCATTTCGCCGGAAGCAACGATGTAGATTTCCTTTGCCTTGCCTTCACGAATCGGCATGGCGAAACCACCGCACACAACGTCACCGAGCACGTCGTAGAAAACGTAGTCGAGATCTTCGGTGTAAGCACCGAGCTGTTCAAGCATGCTGATGGAAGTGATGATGCCGCGGCCTGCGCAACCCACGCCCGGTTCCGGGCCACCGGATTCCACGCAGCGAACGCCCTTGAAGCCAACCTTTTCAAGGTCAGAGAGCTGGATTTCGGTCTTGTTATCGCGAATGGTATCGAGCACAGTCTTCTGATGGAGGCCACCGAGCAAGAGTCGAGTAGAGTCTGCCTTCGGATCGCAACCGACAACGAGCACGTGCTTGCCCTGTTCCACAAGGCCTGCGGTCAAGTTCTGAGTTGTAGTGGACTTGCCGATGCCGCCCTTACCATAGATAGCGATTTGACGTAATTTCTTTGACATATTATAAGTGTCTCCTTAGGATTTTCCTATAGAAACGCTAGGCAAGAACAAGTTTAGAATTTGCGTCTACCCTTTTCAATACTTTTTTAGCCCATTTCGTCACAATTATTCTTTTTTGTGCGTTGCTATAAAAACTTTTTATAACCCCATTCAGCGGGAATCTATTGCACGCCCAGAAAAAACATTTTTTTTAATTTTCACCCCTTGTTTCATATTGTCTTTCGCTATACCGCTTTTTAAATTTTTGCCCGAACTTCTTCGACAGGGAAGTAAAAGAATTAATCACACAACAGAACGCTAGGCAAACCGTTCATCATCTTCCACATAAACTAAATCGGTATTTACCGCTAGTTTAGCGCAAGGCTTTTATGCCTTGTGTTTACCACGAATCTTTTGCCTTTGTGAGGTTTTATGGCAATCGATCAAGAAACAGTTTTTAGAGAGCACCCCTGCTTTGGCGCATGCAAGAATCGTAAAGGGCGTATCCATTTGCCCGTCGCTCCGGGTTGTAACATCGAATGCCGTTTTTGCGACCGTCGCATCAACGAAGACGCACAAGTTCCGGGAAATACAAGTAAAGTTATCAAACCGGAAGAAGCATGTGGCTATATTCGCAAGGCTCTTGAATTCGTACCGGATCTTACTACGGTGGGTATTGCTGGCCCTGGCGACACGCTCGCGACACCTTTTGCACTGGATACTTTCCGCCTCGTCAAAAAGGAATTTCCAAACCTGATTCGTTGCATGAGCACAAACGGACTTTTGCTGAACGACAAGGCAGACGAAGTCATTGACGTGGGCATCGATACGCTTACGGTCACGGTGAACGCCGTTGACCCAGAAATCGAAGCAATGATCAATGCGAGAATTTTCTACCACGGCAAGACCTACACGGGTGTCGAAGCCGCTGAAATCTTGATTCACAACCAGCTGGAAGGCATTCGCAAGGTTGCAAAAAGCGGGACACTCGTGAAAGTGAATACGGTTCTTTGCCCAGGCATCAACGACAACCATATCGAAGATGTGGCCGCTACAGTCCGCGAAGCGGGAGCGATTATATACAACATCATTCCGCTGATTCCGCAAAACGGATTCAAGGATCTTCCGGCCCCGACTCCGAAGGGACTCGCAATTGCACAGGAACAGGCCGGCGTATTTATCAATGTTTTCAAGCACTGCGCTCACTGCAGAGCAGATGCTGTTGGTGTTCCCGGCGTCTATGACGTTGGTTCACAAATCTACATGGATCGCATCCGTGTAAAGGAGACTTTCTCTCATGGCTAAAATATTGGATCAGGCGCGCTACAAATGCGCTTTGGCAGCAATGCAGACCGTGCAATCAATTCCTGGAGCAATTCCCGTTTTGCATTCCGGTCCGGGATGCGCATCCAAGCTAAATGATAACAACGGCACGAGCGGCAGATTCAGCCCCAACATTTACCCTTGCACAAGTATCAGCGAAAAAGAAGTCGTGTTTGGCGGTGCAGACAAGTTGCGTTCAACCATCAGCAACGCTCTCAAAATCATCGATGCCGACCTGTTCGTGGTTCTTTCCGGTTGCACGGGTGAAATCATTGGTGACGACATTCAAGAAGTCGCAGAAGAATTCGAAGATGCCGAAAAACCTGTCATCTGGGCAAAGACGCCGGGATTCAAGGGCAACAACTACATCGGCCATGATTGGATTTTGAAGAGCATCTTTGAACAGTATGTGAGAAAGTTCAAGGGCGAAGCCCCGAAGGAAAAGGGACTTGTCAACTTGTTCGCTGGCGTGCCACAGCAGGATCCGTATTGGCTTGGCAACTTGCGTGAACTCGAACGTCTTTTGCAGTCCATCGGTCTCAAGACAAATACGATTTTCGGTTTTGGTCGCGGGCTTGAAAACTTGCAGAAGATTCCGGCGGCAGAATACACAATTCTAGTTTCGCCGTGGGCAGGCCTCGAAAGCGCCCAGTATCTCGAAAAGGAATTCAACATTCCGCTGTTGCACTACCCGATTTTGCCAATTGGTGCGGCCGAAACGACAAAGTTCCTCCGTACGGTCGCTGAATTCACGGGCGCTGACAAAGAACTCACGGAGTCCGTTATCCAGCAGAACGAAGCGCAGTTCTTCTACTACCTGGAACGTTACGCCGATACGATTCTTGAAAGCCGTATCGTGAGCAAGCGTTTTACCGTCGTGAGCGAAGCCCAGTACGTAATTGCTGTGACCAAGTTTCTCGTGAACGACATGGGTCTTTTCCCGCAAAAGCTGTTCGTTACGGACGACACGCCGGAAGCATTCCGCGAAGAAGTCTCGCAAGAAACAAACACGCTGAATTACGACATCAAAACAAAAGTCGAGTTCACCACGGACGGTTTCGACCTCCAGAATCAAATCCGCAAAATGGACTTTGGCGGCTCCCCGCTCATCATCGGTTCGAACTGGGAAAAGAAACTCGCCCACGAACTCAAGGGCCATTTCGTGAACATCAGCTATCCGATGATCGAAAAAATCGTCATCAACTCGCATGTGGCGGGTTATTCCGGCGGTCTTTACTTGTTGGAAGACATCTACTCTGCAGCACTTTCCATGCTGAAAATTTAAGGAGGATCTAATGCCATTTAATTTTAAAAATGCAAACGTCGGTGTTCGCGAAAACCGTCTTGGATCCATCACTGGATTTTCGGGCGACTTGGAAACGCTCGCACACCGCTCACAGTGCGGTTCCGTCAAGAATCGCGAACGTTGCTTTAGCCAATCCAGTTCTTGCCTTTCGGGTTGCGCTTTGGACCAGCTCATCAGTATCCGCAATGTGGCTGTCGTCTATCACGCTCCAGCCGGTTGCGTTGCACTTGCACAAGGTGAAGATGTCAAATTCCGCCAACTCGCCGAACGCATTAACGAAAAGACAAATTCCGTTTACGTCTGCACGGACTTGAACGAAAACGATACAGTCTTTGGCGCTATCGAAGCACTCCGCAAGGCAACGCAGTACACGTACGAAAAGTTCCACCCGGAAGCGATTTTCCTCTCGTCTTCTTGCGTATCGGGCGTGATTGGCGAAGACGTTGACGGTCTCGCCGACGAACTCGCAGATGAATACGATATTCCAATTATTCCAATCCATTGCGAAGGTTTCAAGAGCCGCATTTGGGCTAGCGGTTTCGATATCGCAGACCACGCCGTTTTGCAGGGCATCGTGAAGCCGCCTGAGAAGAAGAACAACAAGATTATCTTCAAGAACTTCTTTGAAAGCGCTCGCCCGCAGATTACGGAACTTTTCAAGGAAATCGGCGCAGAACCGCAATTCGTTTATTGTAACTCCACTGTCGAAGAACTTTCGCACTTGAGCGAAGCCCAAGCAATGGTTTGCATTTGCGGAACGCTCGGCACCTACCTCGGCAACGCCCTCGAAGAAACTTACGGTGTACCATATGTGCGTACGATTAACCCGAACGGCATTACCGGTTTTGAAACTTGGTTCCGCGCCATCGGCAAAACGATTGGCAAGGAAGCCGAAGTAGAACGTTACATCGAGCGCCAGCGCGCCATTTACTTGCCGCAAATCGAAGAAGTCAAGAGGGAACTCAAGGGTCTTCGCGCCGTGATCGGTATGGGCCCGGGCTACACCTACGAAGTTTCGCGCGTATTGCAGGAACTCGGCATGGAAGTGGTTCACGGTCTTGCTTGGCATTATGACTACAAGTACGATAACGGCCAGATTCCGCCAGCACTCGAACATTTGCTGAAGACATCGCCAAAGGGGCTCAAGCTCACTGTGGCTGACCAACAAAACTACGAAGTGATGAGCGTATTGAACTATCACAAGCCGGACATTTACTTTAGCCGTCATCCAGGTTCAACCGTATGGGCCATCAAGCAGGGTTACGCAGCGCTCTTCGTCGCCGATGAATACATGATTTTCGGTTACGAAGGAACACTCAACTTTGCCAAGAGCATCCTCGATACCATCAAGAACCGTAGCTTTGAAAAGAGTCTTGCCGCTCGAATCAAGTTACCCTATACCAAGTGGTGGTACGAACAAGATACAGACAAGTTCTTGAAGCCGGAAGGCGCAAGATAAACAATTTTTTTGACATGGTTTCTCCTGCGGGAATTTTTTCCGCAGGAGATTTTTCTATGCAACCAATTTCAGCTGAGTTTCAAATTCAAAAAAACACAGAAACAAAATGGCTATAGAAAATCGTTATCACCGGTTCTAGAAAAATAGTATAAAGAAATCTCTTGCCAAAACGAAAGGCTTTATCTAAATTAACCCACAAAAGAAATAGGATATAAAAAATGAATTTCCCGTTCAATAGCTTAAATTTCGCTTGTTGTTGTCGATGTCGGACGGGCATCTAGTTTTTAGGCTATTCTTTTAAACAGATTCCCGCTCGGTTTTATGTTCCGTAGCGGGATTTTTTTATTCAAAAAAATTTAAACCACAAAGGCGCTAGCATTTAATAGCGTCATAGGAGATTATTATCTTATGTCAAACTTCAACAATATCGAAACAAAACTCATTCACGGTGGCATTGATGGCGACAAAACAACAGGAGCTGTAAACGTCCCTATCTACCAGACTTCCACCTACAAGCAGACAGGCCTTGGTGAAAACACGGGTTGGGAATATTCCCGCACAGGGAACCCGACGCGCGCAGCGTTGGAAGCGCTGATTGCAGAACTTGAAGGAGGAGTCGCAGGCTTTGCATTTGCAAGCGGCATGGCTGCAACAACAACCGTCCTTTCGCTTTTTAAGCAAGGAGACCGCATCATCATTTCGAGCAATGTCTATGGCGGCACTTTCCGCGTTTTGGACAAAGTTTTCAAGAATCTCGGCATCAGTTATTCCATCGAAGACACGACCGATTTGAAATTGCTTGAATCCAAAATAACACCCGATGTGAAAGCATTCTTTGTCGAAAGCCCTGCAAATCCGCTCTTGACGGTAACGGACTTGGCTGGCGTTGCCGCAATTGCCAAGAAGCACAACATTTTAACCATTGTCGATAACACATTTATGACGCCGTATCTGCAGCGTCCGATTGAATTGGGCGCCGACATCGTCGTGCATTCTGCGACAAAGTATTTAGGCGGTCACAGCGACTTGGTGGCAGGCCTTGCTGTTGTCAATTCCAAGGAGCTTGCCGAAAGACTCGCTTTTACGCAGAACGCAACCGGTGCTGTACTCGGACCTTTTGATTCGTTCCTCTTAATTCGCGGCATCAAGACGCTTGGCGTCCGCTTGGATCGCCATACTGAAAATGCCGAAACCATCGCAAAGTATCTCGAAAAGCACGAAGCCGTAAAGCACGTTTATTATCCGGGACTCCCGACAGCACAAGGCTACGAAATCAACAAGAAACAGGCCAAGAACGGTGGCGCCATGATTTCGTTCGAACTTCGTGAAAATTACGATATCAAAAAATTCTTCAAAGCTCTAAAACTCGTTTCTCTTGCTGAAAGCTTGGGCGGCGTCGAAAGCCTCGTATGCCATCCAGCCACAATGACGCACGCATCTATCCCAAAGGAAATTCGCGAAAAAGTCGGCATCACTGACGGGCTCATTCGCTTATCCGTGGGCATTGAAAAAGTTGATGACATCATCGCAGATGTTAACGCAGCCATTGAAGCCGCAAAAGCATAAGGAACAAGATATGCATTACTACGAATCCATGAAATCCCTGATTGGAAAGACACCGCTCGTAAAGCTCACGCATGTTGGAGTTCCTGAAGGCGTAAATTTATTCGTAAAACTTGAATTGTGGAATCCTTCGGGCAGCGTAAAAGACCGCGCCGGCCTTTATATGGTCGAAGACGCGTTCGCCAAAGGGACGCTCAAACCTGGCGGAACGATTATCGAAGCAACCGCAGGCAATACCGGGCTTGGAATTGCATTTGCAGCATTGAACCGCGGAGTGCGTGTCATTTTTGTAGTACCGACAAAATTTTCGCAAGAAAAGCAGACGCTTTTGCGTGCGCTTGGCGCAGAACTCATCAACACCCCGCGTGAAGAAGGCATGCTCGGCGCCGAAAAGAAAGCAGAAGAACTGCTGAAGCAAATTCCGGATTCCGTTTCTCTCAGACAATTCCACAACATGGCAAATCCGCGCGCCCATTATGAAACGACAGGACCTGAAATTTACGACGATCTCGATGGCAACGTCGATTATGTTATTGCAGGCGCAGGAAGCGGCGGAACGTTCTCGGGCATTCTCAAGGCGCTCAAGGAACGCAACCCCAAAATTCAAGGCGTGCTCGCTGACCCTGTAGGCTCTACAATGGGCGGTGGCGAACATGGAGACTACAACATCGAAGGAATCGGAAACGATTTTATTGCAGACACTATGGACATGTCGCTTGTGGACCGCGTCATCAAAATTAACGATGACGACGCTTTCGGTGGTTCCCGTGAACTCGCGCAAAAAGAGGGAATTTTTGCGGGATCTTCTTCGGGCGGCGCTTTCGCAGCAGCCAAGAAACTGATTGCATCGGGCGCTCGCGGGAACATTGTCTTTGTAGCCCCAGACCGTGGCGATCGTTACTTCAGCAAAGGTTTATACAAATAACATAAAAAAATTCATCTTTAATTAGAGTGCACAAGTTTATGATTAGCAAAACAGCGCTTTTATGCGCTCTTGCCCGAGCTGTCCACACTCACGCTAAAAGTGAAAAAATTTTTGAAGACGAATTTGCACAGGATTTTGTGGGTTTGAAGGAATATCGCCACGCACGCAATCTTGCAAGGCAGTTCCTTCCTGCGAAAAAGTCGAAGCCCAAAGATTACCCGGCTAAGAATTTTATTGACCAATACCTTCTCCCAATCATTCTTCCACGAAATCGATTTGCAGAAGACATTGTCGATGCCAAGCAAAAAACAGGAGACGTGCAATACGTTCTCTTGGGTGCGGGCCTAGATTCCTTTGCGCTTAGGAACAAAAGTCAAAACGTAGATGTTTTTGAACTTGATTTGTACGAAACTCAAGTCTTCAAAATCGAGCGAACACGACAACTTTTCACAAAGAAGCGCCCAAAAGTTCACTTTGTAGAAATTGATTTCAACAAGGATAGCATCATCAGCAGATTGACAAACGCTGGTTTTAATCCGAAAAAACGCTCCGTCTTTTCGATTCTCGGCGTATCCTACTACATTCCTATTGAAATCTTTTTCAAGACGATTGCGGAAATTTCTAAGATAGCAGCACCCAATAGTGCAATAGTATTCGATTACTACGAAAAAGAGCGGGACAGTGCGGACAGCATAACCAAAATCAGCCGCTTAAAACAAATAACAGCATCGTGCGGCGAGTGTATGGTTGAGGGATACGATCCCGTTCAAGTTGAAAATTTGGCCAGGAAATCGGGTATCCAATATTGTCACGATCTTTCTCCCAAAGATATCGACGATGCCTTTTTCAGCACATCAACTGGATTGTCCGCATTCGAGGGCGTTCATCTGATGTATTGCGGTTTGTAAAGCAAATCGTTAACAAGATAACTGACTGTTTTGTTATCGAGAAAGTCGATATTTCGCTATTAAAAAAAAGTATTAGAAATAGACTTCACATGATTCTATTTTTATCTGGTTAAAATAAAATCGGGAAAGGTAAAGTCATGTCTGAAGTCAAAATACTTGCTGCTAGAGATTTTTACAAGATTGATTTACAAAATTCAACTTTGCTTGATGTTCGCGAACCAAGCGAAGTGATTGTCCGACCTATAAATGGCGCAGTTCAAGTTCCATTCTTTGAACTTTCAAAAAAAGTAGATTCCATTCCCAAAGACAAACCCGTTTATGTGTTCTGTTCGACAGGTGACCGCTCCGAACAAGTTGCAGAAATTCTTGCCGACAGAGATTACGAAGTCTACAATCTCGAAGGCGGGCTAGAAGCCTTTTCTAAAGTTCACTTCGTTGATGCCAAAGGGGCAAAATGCCCCGGCCCCATCGTTCAAGTAGACGAGGCCATCAAAAGCGTTTCGCCTGGCGAAGAAGTGCAAATAGAAGCAACCGAAAAGGCTTTTTATTCGGACATACAAGTTTGGTGCCAGCGCACCGGCAACGAGCTAAAATCGCTCACAGAAAGAGACAATATAATTTATGCGACCGTCGTAAAGCGCAACGCCCCCGTCGCCGAAAAGCGAGAATTTGAACATGGCAAAACATTTGTCGTATTCAGCGGGGATTTAGACAAAGCAATCGCTTCGTTCATTATGGCAAATGGCGCAGCCGCGATGGGCCGCCCAGTTACAATGTTCTTTACCTTTTGGGGTGTAAGCCTTTTACGCAGACCAGAAAAAGTACGCGTCAAAAAATCGCTTATCGGAAAAATGTTCAGCTTTATGCTGCCGCGAGGTTCCAAAAAGCTCGGACTTTCACGCATGAACTTTGGCGGTATCGGTGCAAAAATGATCCGCGCCGTGATGAAACAAAACGGAGTTTCTTCGCTCGAAGAACTGATTGAAAGCGCAAAGCAAAAAGGCGTAAAGTTCGTTGCATGCCAAATGTCGATGGAACTCATGGGAATTACCGCCGAAGAATTGATTGACGGCGTGGAACTTGGTGGCGTTGCGACCATGCTCGGCTCTACTGAAAAATCCGACCTAACATACTTTATATAACACTCGTCGACTTAATTCGCCTTCGTCCAGAATAGCACCTTGCGTTTTACAAATTCAAAAAATTCCATGATCGCAAGGACTACAATGCCAGTCCACAAAATTCCCGCAACCATGTTGGGGTAATCGGAATAGTCAGCGTAGAATTGCACAAAGTGTCCAAGGCCTGTATTTTCGCCGAAGAGTTCAGCAACGGTGAGCATGATGAACGAAAGTCCCATGCCTACGGAAAGCCCGGAAAATATGGACGGAAGGCTTGCGACAAATGCAATTCGCCACAAGTATTCAAAGCGACCGATGCCGATAATGGCGGCATTTCGCCTGTACTTTTCAGGAATGTCCGCAGCACCCGCGGCGGTATTCAAGTAGATAGGCCAAAAGGCCGCAATGAAAATAATGAAAGTAGAGGACAAGTAAAATGTCGGCAAAATCGCAATGGCGTAAGGGATGTAAACGTTAGGCGGAATCGGAGCCGCGAATCGTGAAATGGGCTTTAGCATAGTACCCACCCAAGGGACAGACCCCGAAACAATTCCGAGAGAGATTCCGACGACGGCAGCCGCGAAATAAGCAGGGACAAGTTTCAAAAGCGACGACCACGCACTGCGCAAAAGTTCCTCGCGAGAATTGAAAAGCGCCGTCAAAATCGCTTTAGGTGATGGGAACAAGTATTGGCTGCTCCATTCCGGGCCACTACTGATGAACGTCCAGATTCCAATCAAGAACAGAAGGAATAAAAATCCTGAAAATTTAGATAGATATTTCACAAAAATTCTCATATACTTGCGCCCTCCTGTACGGTATGCCCGAGTTTTTCAAGGATGTCCTTGTGGTAAGCTTCTTCAATTTCAACGATTGTCTTTTGGACTTTTTCGTTGCGGAACCATTCGCTACGGCTCTTTTTCACTGGAAAATCCAAAGGAATATCTGCGATGATACGGCCTGGCGTCGATCCCAAAACGATAATTCGACTTCCGAGATAAACGGCCTCGCGAATGTCGTGCGTCACAAACAAAGTCGTAATTGCACGGTCTTTAGAGCCTCGGCAAAGCTCCAAAACCAAATCTTGAAGGCTTGCACGATTTACAGGATCAAGCGCACCAAAAGGCTCGTCCAAAAGAAGGGCATCTGCGCCAACGCTCAACGCTCTTGCAATGGCCCCGCGCTGACGCATACCGCCCGAAAGTTCAAAGGGATATTTATGAAGGCTCCCCGAAAGCCCCACTAAATTCAGGTATTCTTCTGCCAAATGTTTTGCAAAACTCCCCTTGACCTTTTTCGTCTTTTTAATGGCAAGAGAAACGTTCTGGAGAAGCGTAAGCCAAGGAAAAAGAGTGTAGTCCTGAAAGACCACGCTCCTTTCTGCGGAAGGCTTTTCAATTTCCTTCCCGTTCCAATAGACATGGCCCTCATTTGGCTTGGTCAGCCCTGCGAGAAGATTCAGCAAAGTGGTCTTGCCACTTCCGCTTTCGCCTAATAGACATACAAACTCGCCTGGTTTGATTTTCAAGTTGATGTCTTTCAGGATGGGTTTGCCATCATAGGAAAAAACGAGATTAGTCGCTTCGAAACCACTTTGTATTTGAGTCATTTTAGTTCCTTAATTTCTAGATAGGAAAATCTTTTCAGCCTGCGCGTAGAATTCAGATTTGGGCTTTTGCTTGCGAAGTTCTGCAAGAGCGTCACGATAGTAGTTCGTGAGGACATATTGAGAGACCTTCTTATCGGACTTGATGAATTCCGCATCCTTCAAGAAATCCCAAAAGAATTCAACGCCTTTCACATTCGGGTCGGTATCCTGCGTCACGTAACCGCTGTAGAAAGCCTTGTTGACGAGAGCCGTATCAAGCTTAATCCACTTTGCGATAATTTCAACGCTCTTCTTGTGATCGTTTGCGACAAGTTCTTCGGCTTCAATCAGCGACTTGACCAAGCGCTTGTAAATGTCGTCACGGCCTTCAAGTTTGCGGAGCGATGCAATGAGGCGGCAGCAAATATGACCGGGATTGATGTCCTTGCTGCGGAGCACCACGGAGAGACCCGCTTCTTCGGCACGGAGGTCGTGCGGTCCCCATGTAACGCCGGCATACACACTGCCGTTCTTTACCGCTTCGATAACTGCAGGCGGATTCTTGAGTTCTACAATAGTAACATCCTTACGCCAGTCAATACCTTCTTTTTTGAGGCCTCCGCGAACAATGGCATCCGCTGTTCCCAAACGGATTGTAGCGATTTTCTTTCCCTTGAGATCGCTCAGTTTTTTGACGGAGCCTGCGTTTTCCTTGCGGGTAATCACAGCCTGGTCGCCACCCATGAGGCCGCCAATAACGCGAATATCAGCACCCTGCGAAACATGGATAAGCGGAGCAAGAGAGCCAAATGCACCAGCATCGAGCTTTCCGGCACGAACGGCAGCAATGCCATCGCCGGAATTCGAGAATTCCACCAATTCTACGTCAAGGCCGTTCTTCTTGAAAATGCCCGCATCTTTTGCGATGAAGAATTTTCCCTGGCCCGTAGAAGAGAGGTAGCCGATGGAAAGTTTGTCTGCGGCGATTGTGGAAGTCACGCAGGCGAGAACGAACAGGAATGCCGTTGCAATTCGAGTGTGTAATTTATTCTGAGTCATTGTAGAATTCTCCATTGTTAAAAGGCGTAAGTTGCAGAAAGGTGATAACGATTCAGGTCCGCTTCTTTTACCGTATTGGCGATCAAGTAATCCGTTTGAACGTGAAGGTATTCGAATCCCAACGAGAATGCGTCTGTCAAATTGTAGGTCGTGTTGGCAAAGAACGAGAAGTTTTGTTCACGGCCACCGGCTTTTCTAATATCTTCACGTTTTAGCTTGTCAAGTCCGGCACCCACATTAAAGGCCAACTTTTGGATAAATTTGGCTTGCAAGGCAATCCATCCACCGTAAGCACCAATGCTTCTTACGCTTTCGGGGTCTTCAGTATTCGAAACCAGTCCGCGTCCAATACCGGCTGCGTATGTATCGAGATTAGCACCGACAAAATACTCACCAAGGAAGGTAAAGTTGCTTGTGATGGGGAGAGTCAAATCGACGTTAAAAGACCATGAGGGAATATCCTTAGTATCACCAGTGGCATCCAAGTCAACTTCTTCTTGGCCATAATGACCAGAAATACCTAAACCGAACTTTTTGTTTTCAACCCAAAGCGGAATGGCAATACCGATGCGTCCCTGAATGGTAGGAACGTCTGCATCGACACCGGTCTCTGAAGCAGAAGAAGTGTTGTACGGCTGCGTTTCGCCGATAGTGCGAACAAGAGCAACGGCAAAGTCTAAAGAGCCATTACCAACAGGAACTTTTTCGGTCAGTCGGAGTTGTGCTCTGCGAAGGCCCGGATCACCAGAGTTGTTAAGAACGCCAGCATTGAGCGTTGGAGTCACGAGGGGAGAAATCAAATCCCATGTCTGACCGCCCAAAATGGAGAAACCGGACTTGCCAAAAGAAATTTCGCCGTAACCATGACGGAGGCGTGGGACAGGCGCATTACCGGAACCGCCGCCGTAGAAATCAACTTCGATTTTACCGTTCGCCTTGAAGAACGAAGTATCGCTACCACTCGAAAGATTCAAACCGATTCGAGTGAGATTCGGCGTGAAATGCCAGCCACCATCGTTTTTGTTGGCAATATCCGATTGAGCAGCAAAGTTTGCAAAGTTGCCATTATTGCTCTTGGAATCTTCGTAGGCGGCGTTCAAAGACGCAAAACCATAGAGTGTAGCACTTACGCCAGATTTCGTGGTAACAGCAATAGGTTCAGCAGCAATTGCAGTAATTGAAGACAAAAGAACAATTTGAGCTATAAATTTTTTAATATTGAAATTCATGGAGAAACTCCTATTTTTTATGAGTTTAGTAACCACGCAGAGCAATATTCTGCGCACTTTTAAAATTGCCGATTAGCCTTCAAAAAGGCTTTGGCTTAGTTATTGGAGAATTTACAGCTACAACACATATAGGTATCCTCGTGTTGATTTGTGGAAGTTTCGGAACACAATGTTCTCGAATGCAACGCTTAAATTAGAAAAGAAAAAATGATTTGTAAAATACTTTATTTTTATCACACGATATAAGAAATTTATTTACATATAAAGTATAATTATACAAAATAAACTCAAATAGCAGTAGCCTATACATGTACAATAGATTTACGCCGGAGTTTATCATACGAGCATTATAAAAAAGGAAATGCCCGATCAAGTCGGGCATGACGTTCTCTTCTGTCACCCCGGCCACAGTGCCGGGGTCAACTTTTTACGGCATTTTTTATTATTTTCCGCCAACGGATGCGCTATAAATTTTTTCAAGCAAATTAAGCGCACCCTTATAACCGACGAAACTACGATTGATAATCAAAGTTTCGCTGGACGGAGGCGTAATTTCAAAGAACAAAGCGCCCTTATCATTGGCAAGATTGATTTCCCAAGAAGAAGCAAGAATCAACGGCTTTCCAGAAGAGAAATCAACTTCCTTGATAGCTTTTTCAATCAAGTAGCCATCTTCTTCGAATTCCACTTCAACATCGACACCTTCGCTGATGTTATGGAAAGCATCTTCGATGGTCTTGCGGAATTTCTGCGGAGGATCGTCCGTGATAATCGCCTTGCGCGGAATAAGGCCGATTTGGTCGGCAAGGAACTTGGTGTAGGCAAGCGTGTAAGCGGAATCAGCAGTAATTGCAAATTCACTCGGCATACCGTACCAGTATTCAGCAAAGAATTCAGAGAAGTGTTCCAAATAGTAGTAATAAATACCATTTTCTTGTTCAATGAACTTTTCGCTCTGTTCCTTATCGATTCCGGCAAAATCAACAACTTTGCGGATAAATGCAGCAGTTGCTTCGGCACCGATTGGAATTTCAGGAATATGGAGGAACGGCTGACCATATTTTTTCTCAAGGTGTTCAGCATTTCTCACGCCGACCCACGGAGAGACCACCAAGTTAAACTGAGCTTCCGGAATGCGCAACCAATCCTTGACACCGTTATTTTCAGGTCCAAAGAGCACATTCACTTCAAAACCAGCGCCACGGAGAATACGGGCAAGTTCCTGGTAATCACCGCGCCAGTTCTGGTTGTAATACGGAACTTCGAACCAAAGATTGATAAGACCCTTCTTGCGTTCGCCCTTGTAATCGCCCACAAACTGATCGACAATGGCGTTTACCACTTCTTCGTGACCGAAAAGGTTATTGCCCTTGAAGCCTGCGGTATCCACAGCCACAATCGGGTAACCCAAATCGCGATATTCATTCACCAAGCTGGGGACGTCATCACCAATGAGGCCGCCCACGCAACCCGTGAGAACAACATAAAGGTCGCCATCGAAAACTTTGAGTGTCGATTTGATTAACTGATCCAAAGTCTTGATGCCGCCAAACACGATATCGTTTTCGGTGGAGTTTGCACTCGGCATGTTACCAGCACCAGCGAAAATGCTGCCCTGGAAGCCGTTTTCAAAAGTGAGGAATGCGGTTTGCTTAAGCTGGCAACCTGGAGAGCAGTTGGCTATAGGAACTGCACCCTTGATGCCGACAACCGTATTGGACGCACCGACTGCACAAGAATAGCGGGGGTCCGAAATAGAATTGCTTTTTTTCTTTGTTTTAAGTGCTTCTGACATTTTCGAAATCTCCCTTATTATGCGTTTTCTGAATTAGATTCTTTGCCTCTGCTGAACTTGAGATTTCTCGGTTCAGGAAGGTCGTTAAGTGCTTCTGGGTGATGCGTCAGATAGAACGGATCGTCCTGAGCAAGCCACCAATCAGAATACGGGAGTTTCACATTACGCTTGAGAACTTGGTTAAACTTTGTACGTGAAAGAACGCCCTTGAGCATTTCACCAATGCGGAGGATACCTTCGTAGCCCACCGGAATATGTTCGTCGCCCATGGTGAGGGTCGGGAATCCGAGGTGGCCCGCGACAGATGCAAGGCCCGGATGGCGAATGAGCAAGAAGTCCGTCTTGGCACGCTTCAAAAGTTGCGGAAGCTGGAAGGCACGAGTCTTACTTACAGTATAGTGAGGAATGTCACCGTAAGTTTCCACAAGTTCCTTCAAGGTGTCTTGATGCTTTCCTGCACCATCGTAAATGGGGTCATGATGGAACACGAGAGCTGCATCGTGGCCTATTCCGAGTTCCGAAAGAACACTGATAAGGCCGTGAGCATAAGCAGAACCCGTCATTACGATGCCGTTCTTGCCCTTGAAAAATTCGCGAAGTTCAGCGAGCTTCGGAGCAATACGCTTATGTTCACTTTCGATATATTCTTCAGCTTCTTTTTCTTTGCCAACAACTTTTGCAATAGCGCGGAGCCATTCGTCAGTGCCCTTAATGCCATACGGTTGCGGAGCATCGATTTGCGGAACGCCGAAGGATTCTTCAAGTGCGGTAGCCATGTAACCACCCAAAGTATCGCAGAAGGTAGCAGTCGCGACAGCTTCAGAAGCCTGGCGGATTTCATCGAAAGATGCAGTATCCAAGAGGTAGTTGACGCGGAGCCCAAGCGGAGCAAGCATTTCAGAGAAATAGTCCGTTCCCCAAAGAGCAACAATATTGAGCAAGTCATTTTGCTTTTTGGTCGGATGGCGATTCACAATTTGACGGAGAACGCCATGGAATGCAATGTCGAAGCCCGTGGACCAATGCTTGGAGCGGAAGCCTTCACAGTGCAGCGGGATTATAGGCACACCAACTTCCGGTTCCATTTCTTCGGCGATGGAGTCGATGTCTTCACCGATAATAGCGGTAGCGCAAGCCATGCCAATGAAAATAGCCTTGGGATTGAAACGTTCCTTTGCATCACGAATCGTTTGACGAAGCTTTTCAGAAGCACCGAACACCATGTCCTGTTCTTTCAGGTTGGTGCTGATGTTCAAAGTATTCTGCAAAGGCTTGCCACGACGCTTAAGGCCCACATGCATAGAAAGGTTGAATTTGGAGTTTTCGCCGCTGCAGCCGATCGGAGAATGGTCAATCAAAGCGCAGTCCGTGAGGTTGCCCACCTGGCACTGGACAATAGCGTTAGAGCACATGGTTTCTTGGTTGAGCGGAGATTGCAATTCGCAAAGCTTACAGCCGGCCCCCTTGCCTGCGCAGCCACCGTGCTTTTTCGCGCTGCGTTCGTCGTAGGCAGATTCCTTGATCAAGTCGCTGGCTTTGCCGTCCCAACCGATAATGGTACCCAGTCGATATTCGCGGTTTTCGACCGAGGTCATATTTAAATTAATGTTAGTTGATGCCATAGATTTTTACCTCCTGCCGGTTCTCGCTAAATGGAGTAATCCTTTTCCATCATGCCGTAGTCGATGAGAATTTGTTCCAAGCGGTCCTGCGTCATCGGCGTCGGGATAGTGAAGAGTTCGTTTTCGTCGATGTTCTTTGCAAGTTCGCGGTAGACGTTGGCCTGGTTGCAGTTCGGTTCGAAATCGATCACGGTCTTCTTGCGGATTTCGGCCTGCTGCACGATGTTGTTGCGCGGCACGTACTGGATGAGCTGCGTGTTGAGTTCCTTGGTGAATGCGCGGAGCAAATCAAGTTCGTTATCGACGTTACGGCTGTTGCAGATGATACCGCCGAGGCGAACTTCGCCGCGTTCGGCATACTTTGCGATACCCTTACAGATGTTGTTTGCAGCGTAGAGAGCCATCATTTCGCCAGAAGCCACGATGTAGATTTCCTTGGCCTTGCCTTCACGAATCGGCATGGCGAAGCCACCGCACACAACGTCACCGAGCACATCGTAGAACACGTAATCGAGATCTTCGGTGTAAGCGCCGAGCTGTTCGAGCATGCTGATAGAAGTGATTATACCGCGGCCAGCGCAACCCACGCCCGGTTCCGGGCCACCGGATTCCACGCAGCGCACGCCCTTGAAACCGACCTTTTCGAGGTCAGAGAGCTGGATTTCGGTCTTGTTGTCGCGAATGGTATCGAGCACGGTTTTCTGGTGGAGGCCGCCGAGCAAGAGTCGAGTAGAGTCCGCCTTAGGGTCGCAACCGACAACGAGCACGTGCTTGCCCTGTTCCACAAGGCCTGCGGTCAAGTTCTGAGTCGTAGTAGATTTACCGATGCCACCCTTACCGTAGATTGCAATCTGACGTAAACGTTTTGCCATAATGAAATGTCTCCTTAGGTTTATTTACCTACAGAAACGCTAGGTTTGCGAAATTTTAGAATTTGCGTCTACCCTTTTCAATACTTTTTTAGCCCATTCCGTTCAAAAAAATCCAATTTACAACATTGTTATAGTTTCATTTTATCACCCAATTCATTTAGTTTCTATCGCAATCAAGAAAATCGAACTTTATTTATTGTTCAAACAGGGTTTTATATTGCATTTACCTATTACGCTTTTTAAATTATGCGGGACTTCGGAACAGAAGCAAAAATTTAAAAGAATACAGAACGCTAGGTAACCGTTCTTTTATATAAACTAAACCGGTACGCCGGGAGTTTAGCCACGTAGAAAATTCATCTTCGTGGTTCATTTTACATTTGCGTTAAGGAGGCTTTTTACATGGCTAAATACAAAGTAGCAGTTGCCACGAATGACGGAGTAAATGTCAATGTTCACTTTGGACACGCAGCCGCATTTGACATCTATGAAGTTGACGAAACAAGCGGAAAATATGAGAAAGTCGAAGTCCGTTTAAAGCCGGAACATTGCGATGGTTCTTGCGGAGACGGCACTTGTGGCCAGCGCGAAGTTCAGCATTCATCGATGTATGCAGCAGCCAAGAATCTAGCCGATTTAGATTACGTGCTTTGCGAACAGCTTGGTCCGCAAGCTATACAATCATTGGCCCGCTTCAATGTACGCGCATTCGATATCGCGCTCCCCATCAGCGAAGCCATTGCAAAAATCAACATTTACAGAAACAAAATCGCAGAACGCGCATTACGATTCAAATCAAATCACAACGACTAAAATGAGTCTAAGCAAATTTACGATAAGAAAAGCGACGCTATCCGATTGCAATGCGATTGCCGCAGTCGAAGCAACATGCTTTCCGCCAGCAGAAGCTGCAAAACATGAAGATTTCCAAAAGCGTCTGGAACGCTATGCGGACTATTTTTTGCTGATGTTCGATGGCGACAAGCTGATTTCATTCGTAGACGGATTTGTAACGGATATTCCCGATTTGAATGACAAAATGTACGAAGACGCCGGTATGCACAATCCAAACGGAGCATGGCAAATGATATTCGGAGTCAACACCATCCCCGAATACCGCCATCAAGGTTGCGCAGAAAAGCTATTGAGATTATTCGTCCAAAACGCAAAAGCAGAAAGCAGACGTGGCGTTGTTCTCACTTGCAAAGAAAAGCTCGTACATTATTACGCCAAAATTGGTTTTGTCGATGAAGGTATTTCGGCGGATTCGACTCACGGAAACGTTGTCTGGAATCAAATGCGACTGACGTTTTAACAAAGAGAGGTAAACATGTCACATATCCACCATTCTATTACAGAACTTATTGGGCATACACCGCTTCTTGAACTTCACAATTTCGAAAAGAACCACAACGCCCAAGGCCATATCTTGGCAAAGCTCGAATATTTCAACGCTACAGGTTCTGTCAAGGATCGCGCCGCCCTCAGCATGATTGAAGCAGCCGAACGCGAAGGGAAACTGAAACCGGGTGGAGAAATCGTTGACCTCACGAGTGGAAACACAGGCATTGCTCTTGCCGCCATCGCAGCCGCAAAAGGTTATAAAGTCACGATATTCTTTGAATCCGGCGGTTCCAAGGAACGCATTCAAGTCATCAAGACTTATGGCGCGCAGCTTTTCGATTACAAAGATATTCCCGAATTGAAAAAAGCTCTTGAAGACGGCACAATTTGCGACAACATCGTTATCGAGGCCATCACAAAGTACACCAAAGAACACAACGCATTTTTCATCAACCAATGCGAAAACGAAAACAATCCCCTCGCCCACTACAATACCACAGGGCCTGAAATATGGGAAGATACCGATGGCAAAGTAGATTTTGTCGTTTCGATGGCAGGCACAGGCGGAACACTGAACGGGCTTTCAAAATATTTCCGCGAAAAGAATCCGAATGTCAAAATCGTCGGTGTGCAAGCGACTCCGGACTCCCGCTATTTCACGCCAGAAGCCGAAAAGAATGGCGTTATCGACGGTGTCGCACCATTTGCAAATGTCGCAGAACCTCCTACGTTCTTGACGGATTCCTCGATTTATGATGAATACATCGAAGTTTCTACATTACAGGCAAAAGCTGTAGCGCACGAACTTGCCGAACACGAAGGGCTTTTCCTGGGCACATCAAGTGCAGCGGGCATTTATGCAGCCTCAATTGTCGCAGCGCGTCCTGAAAATAAAGACAAGAACATTATCGTTATTACAGCCGATAATGGGTTCAAATATCTTTCCACAAAAGTTTATGCTTTGAATAAGTAAGACTCATCGCATAAAACTCCTAATACTCCTTCTCGCTAATGCGGGAAGGAGTTTTTTTATATGTTCCGATAACATAAATCAATACGTATAATTGCGAGCGATAGCACCCAATACTTAAACAAAATTAGAATAAAATAATTTTAAATTATTTTGTTTTTTTCAATTGACAAAACTCTTTGACTGCGAAAAAGCGCTTTTTACTTTTAACCTGTCATTAAAAAACAAAACAAACAAGGAGTTTATCAATGAATATCAATGCAAAAAAAATTATTTCCGTTATTGCCCTTGCCACTGTCAGTTCATTTGCTGAATGGGATTATTACACTGTTCTCGACGAACATCAGGGTCAAGCACGAATCAAGGCAAACTACTGGTACAATGGAGATTTCCATTCCACATCTTTTGACTTGAACGCCCGCTATACAGTTGTCAAAGGATTAGAATTGAGCCTCACCGGTCTCGGCTACCAGCTTTTTGCCGATCCGAATGACAAAACAAAAGAAGGTGACGGATTCAAGGACTTTAGCGTGGGTGCAAAATACGCATTCAATCCCAACTTCTCCGTTTTCTTAGACGCCAACATTCCCGCCGGAAAAAAAGAAATTTCCAGCCAGGAATTTAGCCTCAAGGGCGGCGTTCAATGGTTCTTGCCCATCTCCGAACAGTTCGGTATCGGTAATGAATTTGGCTTGACCGTTCCTTTCAAGCATGATGGAGTCCAACGCGGTCTCGTTGCTGATTATGGTTTTGAATTCTATTATGCATTCAGCTCCGGTATTTCTCCGTTTACAGGCTTTGTATTTACGAGCCAGTTGACAGATTCAAAGAACGAAGACAAATCCGAATCCGGAACAGGAGCTTCCAACATTTCTTTCTGGGCCGGCATTTCTTACAACGTTAACAAGAACGTCAATCTGACGCTTTACACCGATATTGAATACGCTGCTCATGGCGCTTATCAATCCGGCTACATTTTCCAAACAACATTCAGCTTCTAAAAAGGAGGCAGCAATAATGAATTTTAAACACCTCATTAAAACAACACTTATAAGCGCTCTGCTTTTCGGAGCAAGCGCTTTCGCCGAAATTAAAACAGTTCGAATCGCACATTACACAGGAGTGTTGTGCAGTGCTCCGGTTCATACCGCATGGCTCAAAGGATTTTTCGACGAAGAATTCAAAAAGATCGGGCAAAAATACGAAATGGTACCGATTGCCGAAGGTTCCGGTTCCGTCAACGACTTGATTGTCGCTGGGAAAGCGGACGCAGGTAATGAACTTCTCGCCACTGAACTTCAGCCTATCCAAAACGGACTCCCGATTATCTTTGTAACAGGCGTACACACAGGCTGCACCAAGTTCTACGTCACAAAGCAATCGACCATCAAAAAACTCAAGGACCTGAAAGGGCGCAAAAGCAAAATTGGCGTCATTGGATTGTCCGATAGTTCAATTATGACATTTAAGCGAAAACTCCGTGACCTTGGTGTTGTCGCCGATGGCCCCGAAGCGGATGTCGAATTCGTTGTCTATGGCGCAAGCGACTTGCCATTGGCACTCCAAAAGGGAGCCGTGGACATTATCGCCCTTCACGATCCAACCGCAACAACAGCCGAAGAAGAATACGGTTTCCGTAAGCTTCTGGACACCGCCACCGATCCGAAATTTGCCGTAGAATACTGCTGCATCGCATTCGTGAGCCTCAAACTTTGGAAAGAAAATCCAGAAGGTGCAGCCGCATTCACACGTGCAGTCGCTCGCGGTTCCGCATTCGTCAACGCTAACCCGCGTGAAGCAGCAAGACTCCAGCTTGCAAAGGACATCGTCCCCGGAAGCGAAGATTTCAACACCAAACTGCTTGAAAGCTACACCCACATTCCATCCCGCAAAGCAACGATTCGCACATTCAGAACCGTCGCCACGGAACTCCAAAAAACGGGCGTACTCAAGAAAAAGTTGAACATCGAAAAGTTCATCACAAGCCACTTTGCCAATTTTGCGTCTAAGGGGATTCACGTTCCTGACGGTTACAAGTACGATAAGGATACAGGCACATTTACAGAAACGACCGAAGAACCGAAAACCTTAGCGAAAAATATCGTTGAGAACTAAAAAGTAGGAGCGCAACTAGGTTTATATAACCATAGCCTATAGCGCCCAATATACGAATAAAATTAGAACAAAGTATTTTTAAATTATTTTGTTTTTCCACCTTCAAAACATCTTTGATTTAGAAAAAGTGATTTATACCTTTTCACAATCAAAAATAGGGAATCAAAAATGAATTTACGAAGCATCATTAAGACTACGCTCATAAGCGCCCTCCTCCTCGGAACAAGCGCTTTTGCCGATTTCAAACCAGTCCGAATCGCACACTATACTGGTGTGTTGTGTAGTGCCCCGGTTCATGTCGCTTGGCTCAAAGGTTACTTTGACGAGGAATTCAAAAAGATTGGTCAGAAATTCGAAATGGTTCCTGTTGATGCAGGAAAGAATTCTGTGAACGAGCTCATCGTCGCAGGCAAAGTCGATGCAGGGAACGACTTGCTCGCTACCGAACTTCAGCCCATTCAAAACGGGCTCCCTATCGTCTTTGTCACCGGTGTTCATACGGGTTGCACCAAGTATTACGTCACCAAGAAATCGACGATTCAAAAGTTGGAAGATTTGAAGGGACGTAAAACCAAGGTAGGCGTTATCGGTTTATCCGATAGTTCCGTGATGTCGTTCAGACGCAAACTCCGCGATTTGGGTATCGTCGCAGACGGCCCGGAAGCGGATGTCGAATTCATCGTCTATGGTGCAAGCGACTTGCCGATTGCCCTTGAAAAAGGCGCTGTTGACATTATCGCCCTTCATGATCCAACCGCAGCAACCGCCGAAAAAGAATACGGCTTGCGCAAGTTGCTCGACACCGCAATCGATCCGAAATTTGCCGTAGAATACTGCTGCGTCGCATTCGTGACACTCAAGCTCTGGAAGGAAAATCCGGAAGGTGCCGCCGCTTACACGCGCGCTGTCGCTCGCGGATCCGCATTCGTGAACAGCAATCCGCGCGAAGCCGCAAGACTCCAGCTCTCGAAGGATGTCGTTTCTGGCAGTGAAGAATTCAACGCCCAATTGCTCGAAAGCTACGGTCACATTCCGTCCCGCAAGGCCGCGCTCCGCACGTTCAATATTGTTGCTGCAGAGCTTCAAAAGACGGGAGTCTTGAAGAAAAAATTGAACATCGAAAAGTTCGTCAAGAGTCACTTTGCTGACTTCGAATCAAAGGGTATCAAAATTCCGGATGGCTACTCCTATGATAAGGCCACCGATAAATTCACAGAAAATTTCGAAGAGCCGAAATCTCTTGTGAAAAACATTTAAAAAAGAGAGGTAACAATGTCCAATATTCACCATTCCATTACCGAGCTCGTCGGCCACACTCCGCTGCTGGAGCTCCACAATTTTGAAAAGAATCACAATGCCAAGGGCCATATCCTGGCAAAACTCGAATACTTCAACCCGTCCGGCTCCGTGAAAGACCGCGCAGCCCTCAGAATGATTGAAGAAGCCGAACGCGAAGGCAAGCTCAAGCCGGGTGGAGAAATCGTTGAGATCACAAGCGGTAACACGGGCATCGGCCTTGCCGCTATCGCCGCTGCCAAGGGCTACAAACTCACCGTTTTCTTTGAACCGGGTGGTTCTGAAGAACGCGTACAAGTGATCAAGACCTATGGAGCAACGCTCCTCGGTTACGACGCCCTTCCGAACGTAAGCAAACTCCTGAAAGAAGGCTCCTTCTCTGTTGCCGTCTTGCTCTCCGACGTCCGCAAGTATGCCGAAGAACACAATGCATTCTTCATCAACCAGATTGAAAACGAAAACAACCCGCTCGCCCATTACTACACCACCGGCCCGGAAATCGTTGCCGATACGGATGGCAAGGTAGACTTTATCGTTTCCATGGCAGGCACGGGCGGTACGCTCAATGGTCTTTCCAAGTACTTTCGCGAACACAATCCGAACGTGAAAATCGTCGGTGTGCAGGCCACTCCGGATTCTCGCTTCTTCACCCCGGAAGCTGAAGAACATGGCGTGATCGATGGTGTTGCCCCGTTCGCAAACGTTCCGGAACCGCCTCCTCTGCTGAACGATTCTTCGATCTATGACGAATACATTGAAGTCTCTACGCTCCAGGCTACAGGCGTTGCCCACGAACTTGCCGAACATGAAGGCCTCTTCCTCGGAACTTCTGGCGCAGCAGGCATCTACGCCGCATCCATCGTTGCCGCCCGCCCGGAAAACGAAGGTAAGAACGTTGTTGTCATTACTGCAGACAACGGCTTCAAATACCTTTCCACCAAAGTGTACGCATTGAAGAAGTAAGACTCATTGTGTACAAGCTCCTTCCCGTGACCTCACAAGGGGAGGAGCTTTTTTATTCAAGGAGTTTAAATGAAGAATAAACTAATAAACACATTAAGAAGATTTTTACCCTTTTTAGGTGTCATTGTCGCACTTGCCATCCACTTGCTTATTGAAGACAGCGACGAACACCCAGAAGCTGAAGAAGCTTACTACACCTGGATTTTGTATTTCTTTTTGGCCACTACATTCATCCTCGGCATCGTCTCCACCTTTGTCAAAAAATTGAAGAAAGGCCTGGAATATTCCGGTGCGTTTTGGGGAGGCGTCGGAATCGTCGTCGCCATCATTGACATTGTCATCGGAAAGCTCGCCCTCTTCCCCGTCTTGTTTTTCCCGAAATACGACAACATTCTCGCCCAGTTTTTCGAAGGCTACGAAATCATCCTCAAGTGCATTTGGCACTCGACAAAACTTTTAGTCACAGGATTCCTCTACGGTGCCGGATTCGGCTTTATCACAGGCGTTCTCCTTGGATTCAACAAAAAGTTCAATTATTGGATCAACCCTTACATCAAGCTGATAGGCCCAATTCCCGCAACAATCTGGATTCCGATTTCGTTGACAATTTTCCCGACAACTTTTGGCGCAAGCGTTTTTATCATTGCACTTTCCGTCTGGTTCTCGGTTGCGCTTATGACGAGCTCTGCAATACAGGCTGTCCCCAAAGCCTATTTTGAAGTTTCACGCACGCTCGGCGCAAGTAGCGCTTTCCAGATTTTCCGAGTCGGCATCCCGGCCGCCATGCCCTCCATTTTCCTTGGCGTATTCTACGGCATCATCAGTGCATTCTTGGCGCTCATGACCGCAGAAATGTTCGGCGTCAAATACGGTATCGGCTGGTACATCTCCTGGCAAAAGGCCATGCTCGTCTATAGCGGTGTTTACGCAGGAATCATCGTCATTGCAGTTTACTGCATGCTCATACTCACCCTGCTCTTTAAATTGCGCGATAAAATCTTGAATTGGCAAAAGGGAACTTTGAAATGGTAGCAGAAAATATCGAAAACGTAAAAGGCGCAATCCACATTGATAATCTTGTAAAGACATTTATCAGTAACGAAGGCGAAACCGTCGCCGCACTGAGCGGAGTCAATCTCGACATTCCCGCAGGCAGTTTCGTGAGCCTTATCGGTCCATCCGGCTGCGGAAAGACAACGCTCTTGAGGCAAATCGCAGGACTTGCCGAACCCACTTCGGGCGGCGTATTTGTCGATGGCAAAAAAATTACGAAGCCCGGTGCCGATCGCGGTTTTGCATTCCAGCAAGCAACACTTTTCCCATGGCTCAACATCCGCGACAACATTTCGCTTGGGCTCAGGGCCCGCCACGTGTACAAGGAACACAAGCAAGACGTTGACGAATTCATCGAAACGGTCGGGCTCAAGGGATTCGAAAAATCATACCCGCACGAACTTTCCGGCGGCATGAATCAGCGAGCAAGCCTTGCAAGAGCGCTTGTCGGCCACCCGGATATTCTCCTTTTGGACGAGCCTCTTGGTGCACTGGACGCTTTCACGCGCATGGCGATGCAAGACGAAATCCACCGCCTTTGGGAAAAGTACAAGACCACGATGGTGATGGTCACGCACGATGTTGACGAAGCCCTTTACCTCAGCAACTACGTTGTCGTGATGAAGGCCCGCCCCTCAAAAATCGAGCAGGTCATCAAAATCGAACTCCCGTTCCCGCGCGCACGAACACAGGACACGTTCATCCAATACCGCAAAAAGATTCTCGAACTGCTAAACTTTGCAGGAAAGATTCAGGAACCGGAATACTACTTGTAGCTATAGTCAAAATCTATAAAAGGTGCTAGAAATATAATATTGGACAAAAATATCAATTCCTTCTATATTATGTGCCGGCGTGAAAAGCCTACAACTGCAAAATTTTGCAAGGGAGACTCGCCATGTCAGAAATTAAAGAACGAAATTTAGACTTTGATACCGTTATTGAGCGTCGCCATACCAACTCTATCAAATACGATTTTGCTATTGAACGCCGTGTTGTAAAGCCAGGTGAAGATCCATACAGTCTTCTCCCGCTTTGGGTTGCTGACATGGATTTCAAGACATCTTCGTTTATTCAAGATGAGTTGACCCGCGTTGCCGAATATGGAATCTTCGGGTACAGCGAACCCAAAGAAGACTACTACGAAGCTATCAAAAATTTCTACCACCGCCGACACCACTATGATATAGAAGACCGCAAATCGATTATCAAGATTCCCGGTGTGATGTTCGCGCTTGGCATGGCAATAAAAGCATTCACAAACGTTGGCGATGGAGTACTTATCCAGCAGCCGGTCTACATGCACTTTGTTGACGTCATCGAAGACAACGAACGCAAAGTTGTCAGTAACGATCTCGTTTACGGCGAAGACGGTCGCTATCACATTGACTTTGAAGATTTCGAAAAGAAAATTGTCGAAAACAATATCAAGCTCTTTTTGCTTTGCAGCCCGCATAATCCCGTTTGTCGCGTCTGGACTCGCGAAGAACTTACACGCCTCGGAGAGATTTGCCTCAAGCATAATGTAATCGTCGTGAGCGATGAAATCCACAGCGATTTCGTCTTTGAAGGTACGCACACCGTATTCGCCTCCATAAGCGAAGAACTGGCCAACAAATCCATCATCGTCACGGCGCCAACAAAAACATTCAACTTGGCAGGCATCCAAATCGCACACGCCTTCATAAAGAATCCATCAATCCGTCACGCGTTCCGCAAGCAAATCTTTGCCACCGGTTATAGCCAAGTCAGCATCCAGGGAATCGTCTCGACGCAAGCCGCCTACAGCAAAGGTGAAGTCTGGCTCGATGCCCTCCTCAAGTACATCAAAGGCAACATTGAATTTACAGACAAATTTATTAAAGAAAATTTGAAAGGCGTCAAGCTTGCGCCAATGGAAGCGACTTACCTCGCATGGATAGACTTCAACGGGACAGGACTTTCGCCAGACGAAATCCAAGATCGCGTCCGCAACAAGGCGCGACTGTGGCTCAACAACGGGATCTTTTTCGGGAACAACGGAGAAGGATTCCAGCGGCTTAACCTTGCTTGTCCACGAAGTATCCTGGTCGAGGCACTCGATAGACTAAAAGTTGCGTTCAATACATAGGCTACGCACATCGAGAAGCTCCCAGGAAGCCTAGAATCCACCTGGGGGTTTCTTCTTTTTTTAATATTCCTACAATACATATAGGATTCTTCTATTAAATTTCTTATATTTACCACGTAACTATAAAGGGATATAAACAGAACATGACACTACAACAATTACGTTACGCCATCGGGATTGCAAAAGCAGGCTCCTTCAACAAGGCCGCCGAATCCTTGTTCATATCCCAACCGTCTCTCACGACAGCCATCCGCGAGCTCGAAGATGAAATCGGCATCACCGTTTTCAACCGCACAAGCCGAGGCATCACGCTCACGCCCGAAGGCGAAGAATTCATCGCCCGCGCGAACGAGCTCTACAACCATTACGAGTCCGTTCTCGAACGCTACAGCAAGGAAGAACAGAAGAAGAAGCGTTTCGCCGTTTCGACACAGCACTATTCCTTCGCCGTCAAGTCCTTCGTGAACATGGCCAAAAAGTTCAACATCGATGATTACGAATTCGCCATCCGCGAAACAAAGACCAAAGAAGTCATCGATGACGTGACGAGCCTCCGCAGTGAAATCGGCATCATCTACTTGAGCGATTTCAACCGCAAGTACATCACGTATTTGCTCAAGGAACACGATCTCGTTTTCCAAAAGCTGATTGATTGCAAGGCTTACGCCTACATGTGGAAAAACAATCCACTCGCCAACAAGCCTTACGTGAACCTTGAAGACCTTTCGGATTACCCGTGCCTTTCTTTTGAACAGGGCGAAAGCGGTAACTATTACTTCGCCGAAGAAATCTTGAGTACAAACGAGTACCACAAAACCATTAAGGCAAACGACCGCGCCACAATGCTCAACTTGATGGTGGGTCTCAACGGTTACACGCTTTGCTCCGGCATCATTAGCGAAGAAATCAACGGTTCCGATTACGTTGCCGTGCCGTTCAAGGACGCCAAAGGCGAAGACGACCGTTCAATGGAAATTGGCTACATCACCAAGAAGAATTTTATGCTCAGCACCATCTGCCGCATCTACATCCGCGAGATGGAAGAATACCTCAAGGCTTACACCGCTGAGCACAATCCAAGCGCCTAATCAAGCGTACAAACTCATTGCATCACGCCCATCAACGATGGGCGTTTTTTATTATAGCAAAAACCTATAAAACACGCTAAAAATAAAGTATTGGACAAACTCATATTTGCCTTCTATATTTGGCATCGAACAAAAACAAAAAGTCATCTAGGAGGTCATTATGAAACAAGGTATTTTATTCGGCGCAACAGCAATTGCATTCGGCGTTCTCGTTTCGCTACTTTCATTTGTTCTGCTTCCATTTTGCTCGGGTCATGGAGACATGATCATGCGCTGCCAAAAGACCTCTAGTGTTGACGGAATTATCGGCATTGTCATCGCGATTTTCGGTATCGCCTATATCGCGATCCCGAAAGCACAAAAAGCATTATCGGCAGCAGTGATTGCAGGCGGTGTTTTCACAGCCCTTGTACCCGCCGTGATTGTAGGCGTTTGCGCAGCACCCCACATGCATTGTCATTCCATTTCTTCCCCGGTTTTGCAAATCACAGGAATCGTCATTGCGCTCGTTGGAATCGCCAACAGCATTTACTTATTGAATCGCAGTATAACGCGACAGGAGACTTTAAATGAATCAAATCATACTTAGAATTATTTATACAAACTTTTGGCGTCATCCGTTCCGAAGCATTGGACTTGTCATCTTAACCGCAGTCACTTCGGCAACACTTTTATCAAGCGCTCTTTTTTCTGAAAGCCTTGACGCAGGCCTGGAACAGCTCTCATCGCGCATGGGCGCAGACTTGCTCATCGTTCCATACGGTAGCGAAGCAAAAGACCAACCAGTTCTCTTGCAAGGAGAATTAAGCCATCGCACGCTCCCCCGAGAAATTCTCGAATTCACCCGAAAAACTCCTGGAATCAAAATTGCCACATCGCAATTTTATTTTTCCACGCTCGGATCTAGCTGCTGCGATAAAAAAGTCAACATCATCGGTTTCGATTCCAAGACCGATTTTACCATCAAGCCGTGGATTCGCAAAACATACAAGAAAGACTTTCCCATTGGTTCTGTAATCGCGGGTAGCGACATTCAAGTCGATGAATCCGGGAAAATCAAGTTCTTCGATCAGGAATTTACTGTCGTAGCACACCTAGAACGCATGGGTAATAAGCTTGACCAAGCCATTTTTGCCGATGTCGGGACCATCGAAATCTTGCAGAAAGCAGCGAAAGAAAAAGGTATCAACTTCATTTCCGAAGGCGAACCTTCCGCGATTCTTGCGAATCTCGAAAAAGGTGCAGACTTCGAAAAAATTTCGCAGACGCTTCACGAGAAATTCGACAACATCCACGTGATTCCGCGCAAGGATTTATTCGATAACGTCATCGCCACGGCAGGTTCTTTCAAGATTATCGTATGGGTTATCGCCGTATTCTTCTTGATTGTCTCCATCGCCGCCGTTTCCATAGCCTTTTCAATTTCTGCAAACGAGCGCAAGCGCGAATTTGCAACACTCCGCGTCATCGGTTTCACGCAAAAGAGATTGGAACACATCGTTCTTGGCGAATCATTGCTCGCAACCATCATCGGCACTGTCGTAGGCGCGTTTATCAGCGTATTTGCAACGCTCTCGTTCCGCGTGTTCATTATCGACAGTTTATCCGTACCGTTCTTGCTTCCGAGCGCACTAACCATTTTTGCGATTATTATCGTTGCAATATTCATTCCCACAATCACAGGCACAGGAGCCGCCTATCGAATAGCTAAACAAGTTGGCCGTCTAGATGTTTACTCGGCTTTAAAGGAGGAAACTTAATGATACTCAATGGTAACAACATTACAAAAGAATATACCCGACGCGGTGAAAAGTTCCCAGCCGTCAACAACGCCGATTTTTTCGCCTGGTCAGGCGATTACACGGTCATCTTCGGAGAATCCGGAAGTGGCAAGAGCACGCTTTTGAACGCCCTCGCAGGCATCAGTGCACCAACATCTGGCAGCATCGCCATTGACGGACAACCGCTTTACACTTTGAATGACGAAGACCGTTCAAAGTTACGCAACGAGCGCATCGGCTACATCCCGCAAAATGCAGCCTGCTTGCCCGCATTCACCGTAACCGAAAACATCGAACTCGCTGCAAGCCTTTACAAGCGACGCATCGACAAGGAGCAAATCCAGAGCCTCCTCAAAAAGCTCGGCATCGCTCATTTGGCAAACGAATACCCCGCCAACTTATCGGGTGGAGAATTGCGCCGAGTCGCCATCGCACGTGCTCTTGTCAACAATCCCGATTTGATTATCGCCGATGAACCGACAAGCAATCTCGACGAAGATAATAGCCGCAAGGTTTTCAGCCTTTTCGGAAGGCTTGCAAAATCAGGCGCAGCAGTCATTGTCGCCACGCACGACCGATCGGCATTTGGCTACAGCAATCGCACGTACCACATGAAATCGGGAACACTCATCCCCGACATCGGAGAATACGGCAATCTCTAAAATTTCTAATTTTACAACGTCGTAAACCTGTCATGCCCGATTTAATCGGGCATCGCCTTTTCATGTCGATATGAAGCTATTACTCATATACTTCTTTGTTCTCGGTTTCATCTGCATTCGAGACTTGTTCAAAGTCAAGAATTTTGACGATTATGTTGTTGCAGGTCGCAAGCAAAGCTCCCCATTCGTATTCATGAGCCTCATGGCAACAGTCCTTGGGGCATCAGCAACGGTGGGCATTGCCGCACGTGCCGAGAGCATCGGTTTTGCCGCCTTTTGGTGGCTCGCCGTTGGAGCTATTGGGTTCTGGTTTCAAGCCGCATTTTTGAGCAAACCCGTTCACGATCTTGACGTGCGCACGCTCCCCGAAATTGCAGAAAAGACAGTCGGCAAAACAGGTCGAAAGCTTGTCGCTTTAATCATCGCCGTTTCGTGGATCGGAATCATCGCCGCACAATTTGCAGCCGTCGCAGGATTCATCGGGCTTGTGCTCGGTCACGATGCAGGGACGCAATCCGTATTGATTACCGCCGTAATCGTCATTGTCTACACGCTATTGGGCGGGCAACTTTCTGTTGTCCGCACTGATGCTTTGCAATTTGGGATTTTGACGCTCGGATTTTTTGCAGCTGCCGTTTATCTGTTCGGCGGATTCTCGGGCGCCGAAAATGCAGCACTCCAAGCCGCTGGCAATCTCGCCGCCAGCAGTTCGACAGCGGGTAACGCAGGTCTCGCGACTTTCGGCAACTTCAATCTTTTGAACGAAAAATTCGGTGCTAGCGATTTAGCCATTATGCTATTCACAATCGGCGGCGCTTATTTCCTTGGCCCCGATGTAATTTCCAGAAACCTCGTCGCCAAAGATGCCACATCGGCACGCAAGGCTGTTGTCGCTGGCAGTTTTGCCATCCTCGCCTTTAGCGTGATTATCGTTTTGCTCGGCATGTGGGCCGCCACTTACGCCCCCGCTACAGCAGGCTCCACCACAAATCCGCTATTCCGCCTCGCCTCCGGCGTGCTCCCGCTCCCGCTTGCCGCCCTCCTTTCCGTCGGGCTTTTATCAGCACTCCTTTCGTCGGCAGATACATGCCTTATCAATTCCGCCGCCATTTTCGGGAGCGACATTCTGAACACGCGTCGCATTTCTGTCGTGCGCATTTCAGTCGTTGTCATCGGCATTATCGCCACATACCTTGCACTCCAAGGTAAAGACATCATCGGACTTTTGACGATGGCGTACTCCGTTTACACGCCGGGCATTGTCGCCCCGCTCGCAGTCGCCATCATCGCGCACAAAAAGTTCAATGTCAAGAAAACGCTCTGGTACGCAGGCGTGATTATCGGCGGGCTCTTCGGGCTCATCCCCGCAATTCTCGCCTCCACCGCAAAAATCCAAAGCCCCGCTTACTTGCCGCTTGTCGGGATTGCGATATCGCTCGCGTTTGCATTGGCAAGTTTAAAAAAGAAATAACTGGATCCATCGTCGCTTCGCTCCTCAGGATGACGAGGTGCGACATTTCCTAACAGAGAAATTTCAAAGGGAGATGTCCGATCGGTGTCGGGCATGACATAGAAAAAGCCGGACTTAAAGTCCGGCTTTTTCTGTTCAAATTTTTAGCAATTCGAAATTTTAATTTCTCAATTACTTCTGCAAATTGAGGCTTGCGTTGGCAGCGCCGTACAAGCTAATGCTGTAATCCTTGATGAGGTACACCGGGATCTTGTTCAAGAGCGGACGGATGTTCGGATTATAGTTCTTTTCGAACCAGGTCATGAACAAGTTATCGCGTTCGAGCCAGCGGAGGTCCTTCTGCACCGTGCCACCGGCGAGGTAGAAACCGCCGAGCGGGAGGAACAACGTGCAAGCGTCGCTAGCAAAGCGGGCAAGCATCTTCACGAACATGCGCATCATTTCGGCAGCCACCGGATCGGTATCGCTTGCGCGGCTGATGTACTTCGGGCGGTCGTGCCAATCGGTTTCTTCAATCTTCTTGAAGGCATCGTTCTGCGGTACGCCCTTCGTGTCGCGCCACCATTCATAGAGGTGAGCAAGGCCCATGCCAGAGACGAGCGGTTCAACGCCCGGCACCGTGCCGATGCGCTTTTCCATGTAGTCGCGGAAGTCCTGAGTTTCCTTGTCGAACGGAGCAAACGTAGAGTGGCCACCTTCGGAGCAAGCCGGAATGTACTTCTGACCGTCAAATGCGAGGAAGCCAACGCCCATGCCCGTACCCGGACCAATCACAGCCTTCGTGGCAGCCTGCGGCTTCGGTTCGCTACCGTCGGTGTGCTTGAACTTGAGAATCTGCTTCGGATCATCGACGTCGAGGGTCGGGATGCCATAGCTAATAGCCATAAAGTCGTTAATCACGAGGGTCGGGATGCCGGTTGCATTCGTAATAGCATCGCCGTCAACGCACCACGGGAGGTTCGTCATGACGCACTTGTTGTTTGCCACCGGACCTGCGGCGCTGATGCAGATGTGGGACGGCTTCAAATCCGCGCGGTTTTCGATTGCTGCCTTGAGCGTTTCACGGATCGGGGTGTCGAGTCCTTCAATGCACTGGCTCGGGCAAACGGTTTCGAGAATGAGCGTAAACTTGCCATCCTTGTAGCCCACAAGACCAAGGTTCGTATTCGTACCACCGATATCACCCGCCAAAACGAGACGGTCAAACTGAGCATCGGGATTAAGCCATTTAATTTCCATAATTTAAAACTCCATGTTTTTCTCGATGAATATAATAAAAACAACTGTTTCAACCCACTCAAAAAATATACATTAAGCCCATAGGGACCTAATAAACAGGTCTAATATTCACTTTTAACAAGCAGAGACCATGCGCGCTATTCTTGCACTCTTTTATTACATCGTCGTTTTCACTATCATGGTTGTTGCGGGTATCCCCTACACCCTCTATTGCGGTATCCGCGGGCACTGGGAAAACTGCACCAAGATTTGCACTTTCGCCTTCAGGAACATTATTTTCAAGCTTTTCGGCATTAAAGTCGCGGTCAAGGGGGCAGAAAACATTCCAAAGGGCGTAAACTACGTCATCGTCGCCAATCACCAGAGCTTTTTGGACATCAACGTCGTCTGGCATTCCATCACGTCGGCGTCATTCATGGCGAAGGCAAGCCTCTGGAAAGCGCCCGTATTCGGCTGGGTCCTGAACCGCTCCGGCAACATTCCTATCCACACGAACCCGCGCAAAAACGCAGGCCTCGGCAAAATCCTCAAGAAGCGCCTCGAAAGCAATTACAACATTGTCGTGTTCCCCGAAGGCCACCGCAGCGAAGACGGGCACATGTTCAAGTTCCAAAATGGAATTTTCCGTTTGGCAAAAGAACAGCACTTTGACATTTTGCCAGTTACATTTATCAATACCGGAAAGATTCTCCCGAAGGTCAAGTGGGCGGTCTATTCCGGCACCGTCGAGATGGTCGTTCACCCGCTGATCCGTTATGAAGATTACGCCGAGAAGCCGATGGCCGATCTCCGCGACGAAACGCACGATTTAATTGAATCCGTAATGCCGTACAAGCAGGCGGAACTTGCCGCAGCAAAAGAAGCGGCAACAGAAAACAAGGAGGCTTAATTATGGCTAAGGAATTACCGAGCGAAGAACAAATTATTGCAATCCTTCGTGACGAACCTATGGTAGGGAGCCAGCTCCGCAGCGCTCTCGGCCTCCCGAAAAAACAGAAGATGGCTTTTAAGCAACTCCTCGCCGACATGATCGAGCGCGGTGTTCTCAAGCGTTCCGCCCACAAGGAATACCAGCTGGGCGATGGCGAACCGCTCGAAGACAAGCGCGAAAAGCGCCGCAAAAAGCTTGCAGAGCAGGGAGTTGAAGACAACCGCCGTCCAGGCGCACGCAGCCGTCGCCAGACCGAAAAGGATTCCGGCACACGCGTGAAGCGCGGCATTCTGCACCAGACCGGTGACGAAGACTGGCAGGTGACCGAAATCGATACGGGCAAGGTGTACGAAATGTGCCACCGCAGACAGGCGCCGGGCAAGGAAGGCGAGACCATCAGCTTCACGCTTTATCCGCACCCGAAGCTCAAGCACAGCTACTTGGCGAAGGTCGACCGCTCCGCAGAAATCATGAACGTGACTTGGGACGAAGTCAAGAAAAAGTTCATGGAAGAGAGCAACTTGCCCAAGGGCTTTAGCCCCGCTATTGAAAAGTACGTGGCCTCCATTACAGAACCGACCGAAAAGGATTTCAAGGGCCGCGTGGATTATCGCAAGCTCGACATTCTCTGCATTGACCCCGAAGGCGCCATGGACCACGACGATGCTATCAGCGTGGAACGCAAGCCGAATGGTGGTTACAAGCTCGGCGTGCACATCGCCGACGTGAGCTACTACGTGCCTGAAGGATCTGACCTCGACGAAGAAGCTCTTGAAAGAAGTTATACGCAATACTTGCCGTGGACGGCAGTGCCGATGCTCCCGGAAAAGCTTTCGAGCGGCGTTTGCAGTTTGCACGAAGGCGTAGACCGTTGCGCATTCACCTGCATGATCGACTTGGACAAGGAAGCAAATGTTCTCGGTTGGGACTTCCACCGCAGTGTCGTGAACATTACGAAGGGCATCACGTACCAGCAGGCAGTGAAGATGATGGAAGAAGGCGACGATTCCATCAAGGCTCTCGCCGAAGTGACGGCACTTCTCAAGAGGAACCGCACCAAGGATGGCTTGCTCGAATTCCAGACAACCGAATACGGTTGCAAGTTTGACGAAAACGGTGAACCAGTCAAGATTTTCCCGCGCGAACACGACGAATCGAATTCCTGGGTCGAAGAATGCATGCTCATCGCGAACAATTGCTGCGCGAAGGAACTCAAGCAGCGCAAGCTGCAAGGCATTTACCGTATCCATGAAGCTCCGGACACGAAGGACATCATGGAACTCTATTACATGTACCCGGACCTGTTCAAGGACGCTCCGGTAATGTTGCGCGACTTAGGCAAGCCGCGCAGCGGCGATACAAACTTGAACCCGGTAGCCTTCAAGCTTTACGAACACTTGGTGAAGCGCGCCGCCGGTGACGAGACGCTCACGAACCGCATTTTGCGCAGTATGCAGAAGGCCCATTACGACAGCAACAGCTTCGGGCACTTCGCCTTGAACTGGCAGGATTACAGCCACTTCACTTCGCCGATCCGCCGTTACGCGGACCTCTGGTGCCATCGCGAACTCGCCCGCAAGGGTAAGGAAATCGACGCCGAACGCGTGAACAGCGTGATTGAAGTTTGCGACTTGATTTCTGCAAACGAAATCAAGAACATGAAGGTGGAACGCATCGCCATCAAGGTGTGCAGTTGCTGGATTTTGAAGAGCCGCATTGGCGATAGCTTCGAAGCAAATGTAACAGGCATCGAAGAATGGGGCATTTACGTTTCTATCGACGATCCGATTGCCGAAGGTCTTGTGCGCTACCGCGATATCACGGGCGATGACTTTTACGTGTTCAATCCGGACCAGGGTCTTGCATTTGGCAAGCGTAGCGGCCGCACCTTCCGCCGTGGCGACAAGGTGATGGTTCAACTCCTCAGAGTTGACCCATTGCGCGGTCAGGCAGATTTCAGCATCACCGAAAAGCTGAGCCCTGAACCGAAGAAGCGCCGTACCCGCGAAGATACCGAACGCGACATTCGCAATTTCAATGAAAGAGCTGACCGCGCTGCGGCCGCCGAAGCACTCGGCTATGTAAGCCAGCCGGACGAAGACGACGATTACGAACCGGAATACGTTTCTCGCGGTCGCCGTGGACGTCGCGATTTCGATGGTCCGATTTTTGAACGCACCGGACGCGATTCTCGTGAACGTGGCGGTTTCCGCAAGGGCCGTGACGAATTCGATGAAGGCCGCCGTTCCGACAAGCGTGGGAAACACGGAGGTCGAGACTCCCGTGATTTCGGCGAAGGATTCCATGTAGCAAGCGAGCCGCGTGAAGCAAGACGTGGCCGCAGATCTAGCGAAAAAGGTCGCGGACGCAGCAGCCGCGGAGGCCGCAGAGGAAGATAGCTGATGGACGCATGCAATAAAGTCGCCCTCTATGCCAGTTACCAAACCGGGGAAGACCTCCCCGGCTATGTCCGTTTTGCGCTCAAGCATCTTGCCGAGACCGACTTCAAAGTCGTCCTCCTCACGAACCGCCGAACGCTTTCGAACGACACCTACGATTTTCTGAAGGAAAATCACATCGAGCTTTTCCTCACCGAAAATCGCGGATTTGACTTTGGCATGTGGCGGCGTTATTTGCAACTGCAGGCGAACCGAACAGACGCTGCCGGCAACTACGTTCCCGGCGTCATCACGCGCGATGTGGAACGCTTGTTGCTCATCAACGATTCCATCGTCTATTACCAAAACAAATTCAAAGAATTCTTTGAACGCGCCGAACAAAGCAACGCCGACGTCGTCTCGCTCACAAGCAATGACGAATTTGCACCGCACCTGCAATCGTTCTTCTTGTACATGAAACCAGCCGCACTCGGCGTGTTCTTCTTGCACATTTTCGAGACTCCCGAACAGACCGAATTCTACGATGTCACCCGCAAGCTCGAAGTCGGCTTAAGTGAAAAATTCACCGAAGCCGAAGTCATCATGGAATCGCTCTACCACACGGAACGTCCCGTGTTCTTCGCATACGACGAGCTCATCCAACAAGGTGCTGGTTTCGTAAAGCGCAAGCTTCTGGAACGCCGTTTCAACTACGAAGAAAAGAAACACTTCGTACGCCATCATGCCTACGATGCGCTCAACAAGGACTACACCGCACTCATTCTAGAAGCCGGGCTAGACGCCGATTTTGACGAGAGTTGGCTCCCGAAATGCAATGAGACTCGTGCAGAGCGCATCAAGGACTTTATCTGGGAAAAAGGTTTCCAGCTCGTCGGCTTCCCCGCTAAACGCCTGATTGACAAGCTGAAGAAATAAATGCTCTTGATGGAGATGCCCGCACAGAGGCGGGCATGACAAAATTCACATTATACGTTTACTAGCGTTCCTTAAAACGGTAAGTCGAATTCTTCCTCTTGGGCGCGTTTCAGCTGATTGCGAAGTTCAGTCGCAAACTTGCGCGGAACAGGTCTCGAAGGCGGAAGTACGTTCACGGAAAGTTCATCAGAAACACAATAATTTACGGCTCCATTTTCCGACACAGAGTAAGTGACGACTTTATAGGAATCACCCATGCTCAATTCGTTTAAAAGCGGGCTCGCTCCATCCTTAGAATTACGAAGTTGCTCACGGACTTTTTCGATTTGCTCTGCAGTAGACGGCGTATTCCACACAATCGCAAGCTGAGCGTAATCATTCCGCGGGATTTCTACAATGTCCCCTTGCTTAAAACGAATCGTCTTGGGGTCACGACCATTATAAGGTTCTTTATTGCATACCCTCAACTGTCTCGGGAGATTACTCGGTCCTTCACTTTTCAGCCACAAAGAACCATCTTCGAGGTAACGCCAGCACGAAACATAGTCTGTAGAGTGCATCAAAGATCCCAGCGGCAATTCCGTCACTAAAAAGCCATAGGCGTCATTTGATTTTTTCTTGACGATTTTACGAATACTCTTTTCGGCATCCGCCAAAGATTGATAGTACCCGACCTCACCTTCCATCAAATGGAAACAAGGGCAAACAGAGGGGTAAAATGCGAGCTCATCCTTATCAATACTAAAGCTCTCTTTTTTGCTAATCATATAGCGAAAAACGCGTAAAACGAACAGATTTGTATTGTTTTCGGACTGTTGTGGCATATATACCTCTCTTTTTATTCAAAATAACAGGTATAATTTATAAAATCGTACTGACATATAATGACATTTTGAATATATTTTTGCACCTAGCCCCTTTCCACAAAAAGAAGCACATCAGTAAAGCAGGTATGGAATGAAGAAATTTGGTTTAACAGCGATTGGTTTTGCTGCTTTTGGGGCATCGTTATGGATGGCGGGCTGCGGCTCCGACGGAAACCCCTCTAACGGTGGCGATATCGACCCGAGCCAGCCTATTTCTCTTCTCGACACTTTGACCGTTCCGAGTGCAGCCAACTTGCCCGCCTGCGATGCAAGCCGAGAAGGTCGTGCGTTCTTTGTGCAGAACGAGAACTTGCCGCGACTTTGCGTAAAAGGCTCTTGGCGCAGTGCAGCGGACTCCACAGACTTTAGCATCACCTGCAGCGACGGATTTTTGCACGCGGTTGACAAAATTTCGTCAACCGGAACAACCGTCGGTAGCGCAGACACGGTCTTTGTCGAAGGCTTCGTTTCGCCGATTTCTGGCATTGCACAAAAAGGGCCGTTCGTCTTTGGCACAAGCGTTACCATCACCGAAGCGAACAAGGAATTCAACACCGAGACTTACCAAAAAGCAGAAGGCTGCATCCTCACGAATGACGGCCGCTACACCTTTAACGAAGTCCATTCGAATTCCAACTGCGTGAAAATCAGGGCGACCGGATTTTACCGCAACGAAGTGACAGGCAGAGTTTCAAACAACCCCATTACACTTGCTGCAAAGACATGCTCGCCCGAACATGCGAACGTGAACATTCTCACGCACATTACCATCCCGCGCATTGAGCAGCTCACGATGAACCACATTGACTTCGCCGAAGCCAAAGCGCAGGCGGAGCGCGAAGCATTTGCCGCATTCGGGATTGATACGGTCATGCTTTATTCGCAGCCGTACTTTACCGACGGGCGAACCGACAAGCCCGTTGCCGAAGATTTGGACATGTTCGGGAACAGCGAATATAGCGCCGCACTGTTTGCCATCTCCGCCATGATTCAAGGCGAGCGCAGCGAGAACGACATGATGAATCTTGCGAACAATCTCGCCGAAGACCTCAAGGGCGATGGCACTTGGAACGACCAGAACTGGAAAATTCAAATTGCCGACTGGATTGTAGGTCTCGACACGCTTTGGAAATACAACGACATCCGCAACAACGTTTCATCGTGGGGCATGAGCATCCCGAACTTTGAGCGTTACATGCGCGCGTTTATTCCTATCGCTTACGGATTCGAGCCATGCACGGACGCCAACGCAGGGCAAGTCACGTACGTGAACCAAGGTCAAAGCGCCCTTTTCGCAAACGACTACGAACACGCCGACCATTCTAGAGTCCGATTCATCTGCGATGCAAATTCCAAGGAATGGCGCATTGCACAGCCCATCGAAAAAGACACGGCTGGATTCGGCCCCGGCGAATACGACAAGGAAGTCCGCGAAGGCCGTGTAAATCACGACAACTATTACATCTTCGAAACCGCCACAAACGCATGGCGCGTCGCCACCCCGCAGGAAGCCGACGGATTTACAGACCTCGTTGAAGTTTATGCAAATCTCAAGTCCGACGAAAAAGCAGTCTTCATCATCCGCCACAGCGAACGCACCGATGACACGGGCCCGAACGGCCACTTGACTAGCAACGGAAAAACGTATGCTCGCAATTTAGGCACACGCCTCGCTGCCGTTGCGAAGGAAGATTTTTACTACGGTTATTCGGGCTACACACGCACGCAAGAAACTTGCGAAGAAATCGCCATTGGTAAAGGTCAAGTGGGCTACACGCTCAACATCCTCCCCTACATGGACGGAGCCTGGTACATTAAGGACGAAGCCACCGCCAACAACTATATCAATGCCGAAGGCGGCTGGGTCGTATTTTCCAAGTACGGCTTTACAGGCGCCTACCCAGACGCATTCTACGATTTAGAAACTCGCAGCGAAGAACTCCTGAAGAACAACATCCTCGCAAACCTCCCAGCCATGAAACGCGTAAACGTCATGTGCACGCACGATTACCTGGTCGTGCCGCTCCTCGCCTACACCACCAACGGTCACGCGAACGTGCGCTACTACGAGAAATGGCGCTGGGTCAATTACCTCTCGGGCGTTGCAATGATCATCTCCGCTGACGGTTCCGTGCGTTACGTCCCCGTCAAGGGACTTGAATCGGGAACAATGTAATTACTTGCGCTTCGCACGGATTTTCGGATCGAGCCTGCGCTGTAACATCGTAAGCACACGAGTCAAAATCCAGATGATGATCAGGTAAATAATTGCCGTCATAATCAGCGGGAAGAACGCCTCGTAAGTGCGGCTGCGGATAATGTCCGACGCCTTTGTCAAATCCAAGATGGCAATATAGCCCACCACCGATGTCATCTTCACCATGCTGATAAATTCGCCCTGGAACACCGGCAAAAAGTGGTGCGCCGCCTGCGGGAAGACAATCTTGAAGAACGCACGAGGTTTCGTATAGCCGAGCGCAAGCGCAGCTTCCATTTGTCCTTTATCGACCGCCAAGATTCCCGTGCGCATAATTTCGGCCGCGTAAGCGCCAAAGTTCATACCAAAGCCGATAATGGCAACCCACACGCCATCAAGCCCCGTACGCGCAAACACGATGTAGAACAGCACCATCAAAAGCACGACCGACGGAATCCCTTGCAAAAGGCGAATGTAGCCTAGCGCAAAAACATTCGCGTATAGACGACTCGAGAGGCGCAACATGCAAAAGCCAAAGCCAATCAACGAGCCCAAAATTCCCGAAAGGATCGAAATAAAGATGGTCACGCCGACACCCTGCGCCACAAGCTTCCAACGGTCTTCACGAATAAATGTTCTCTCGAAGCTTTTCTTTAAAGAACCCCAAAAGGTTTCTTCATAAGGGGCAATAGCCTCTTCTTCTGCAGTCCGTTTTACAATGGCAACGACTCCACCATCATAAACAGGAGTAGAAAAATTAACGCTTCGCTTTCGTTCTGCGGTAACGGTAATCTCCCCCACGGCCAAATCACTTGCGCCAGACACGATCGACGGCAATATGGATTCAAAATTCATATTCACAATTTCAAGTCCATAACCATAAGCCTCACAAAAACGGACAACCCAATCAATATCATAACCAACAATAGCATTGTCCTTAATGTAAACAAACGGGGCTACCTCCACATTCGTGGCCAAGTGAAGTGTTCCATTGGTCGCTTTCAACTTTGACAAATCAATTTTCTTGAGCGATTCATCGGATCCAAACCAGACTGATTCCAAATCAGTTTGCAAACCTTGTTTGATAGAATTTTGAATAAATTCTGTCATTTGTGCACACAACTTTTCACCTTTTTCACTTTTTGAGAAAGCAAAGGCATAGTTAGCCTTTTCTAAAATCTTATTTACAATTTCAACTTCTTTACGACCTTCTACCAAAAGCCTTGCGGTAGGCTCATCAACTAGCATGGCATCCAATTTTCCAGCATCAATCGATTTGACCATATCAGCATAAGTATTGAAAAACAGGGATTTCGCTGTCGGGAAAAATTCATTCAATACTTTATCGAAGACTCCTCCTGTCATAAGGCCAATCTTAGCGCCATCGCGATTCAAGCTTTTAATCATGTCTTCAGGATTTTTCGCTACCTGTTGCTTAGCTTTACCATCAAGAATCTGCACCGCCATCACGCATTCAGAAACGTAAATAGGATGCGATAGATAATTTTTCTCCTTGAATATGGGAGTGGCGCTAAGCGTTGCCGCCGCAAAATCATACATTCCCGTTTCGATACCAAGAATCACCGATTCGAAAGCCACGTCATGGACCTCAATGCCGCAACCTTTTTCCTTGCAGAAACGCGCCATCAAATCCATTTCGTAACCGACAATTTTGCCATTCTTGATGTATTCAAAAGGCGGATTCACGGCGCTCGTCGCCATTTTGTACGTAGGCATCCCCGGTTTTGCCTTCGGGAATTCCACGACCTTTTTCTCTTCATCTTCACCGAGCCAAATGTTATCAATCGAATCCAGCATTCCAGACAGATGCATCTTGTCGATAAACTCATCCATCTCGTCTCGGAGAGCTTTAGCCTTTTCATTCTTCGGGAAAACAATCACAATATCCATCGGCTCAAAGTCGGCATGGATATAGGCAAGATTTGGATTTTCGAGCGCAGCATAGCGGATCACAGGCTCGTCATTGATAAAGCCATCCAGCTTGCCGTTCGCCACCATGTAAGCCATGTCCGGAGTAGACTTGTAATACTTGATTTCGGCCTTGGGGAGCATTCGGCGCGTTTCTTTATCGACAAAGACAAAACCCGTTTGCATTCCAAGTACAAGATTCTCGTTTTTGTTCATGTCCGCAATGGAATTGTACTTGAGGTGCAATTTTCTAAATCGTGGCGGAACATCCTTCAATGCAGAATCACGCCCTTCTTCGTAGCCAATCGAATATTGCGGGTCGTTCAGCTGGGCCGCACTTTCAATTTTACGTACTTTTTCATCGCAGCCCGTCAACAAAACCGTCAAAGCAATGAGAGCTGCCAAATATTCGAGAATCTTTTTCATAACGCCCTCCTACTTGACATGGAAATGAATGACGGTCAGGCCATTGACAACATTTTGTTCATAATGTTCTGTAGCCACATTAATCAATTGTCTTGAGATTTCGTCGCAGGCATCCAATGGATTCACGTTCGGTCCTGCGAATTCAAGCCGAATTTCTGCACGGCTGTTGTCTTCGGAATACTCCGCCATTAAACGGATATCCGTACCTTGCGGCAGTTTGGGAACAAGCCCAAGCATCACCATTTCGTCGAGAACATAGCTCACGTTTCGAACGGTCCGATTGTCCATCTGGTTCTTTTCAGCAAAGATCAGAAAGCGGTTCATGATTCCCATAAAATCAATATTTCCAACGACAAGATGTTCGTCAAACACTTTCAAATGCTTGATAAACAACCTCGTCTTTTCGCGCTGCGGATTTTCAAAAATCTGCTTCGGAGTCCCCTCTTCGTAAATCACGCCTTCGTCCATGTAGAACACGCGCGTCGAAATATCGCGGGCGAACTTCATCTCGTGCGTAACAATCATCATCGTGAGTCCCTGATTCGAAAGGCCCTTGATTACCGCAAGGACCTCCCCAATCATCGTCGGGTCCAAAGCGCTCGTCGGTTCATCTAGCAGTATAATTTCAGGGTCCATCGCTAGCGTACGTGCAATAGCGACACGCTGTTTTTGTCCGCCCGAAAGTTCCTCGGGTAAATTATCGGCCTTGTCCGCAAGCCCCACACGACGCAAAAGTTCCATCCCTTTTGCGCAGGCATCTTGCTTGGAACGGTGCAAAATATCCATCTGCGCGACCATGATATTTTCGATAATCGTCAGGTGGTTGAATAGGTTAAACGACTGGAAAACCATCCCCATCTTGCGACGAATCGCAGGTACATTCGCCCCATGTGCCGTAATCGACTTTCCGTCAATCAGTACCTCCCCCGAGGTCGGACGTTCCAAAAGATTTATACAACGCAATAACGTCGACTTACCCGTTCCCGATGGGCCTATAATCGACACAATATCGCCACGATTAATCTCGGCATTGATATCCTGAAGCGGAGTCGCATTCGGGTACACCTTTTTCAAATGACGAATCGAAATCATCAAAATACCCTTTTTCCCCTTAAAAAATGTGATATTTATCTATTTCCCCATTTAAATTATATCATTCCTTCCTAAAATGATACAAAAAGTTTACTTTTACATCAAAACATATATATATTAGACCATACAGAAGGGTTTTAAAAATTATCCAGAGGGGAGCTTTATGGATATTGGAAATATGTCGTCCTGCAACGTCAGGGGTTCTAGCCTGTCGAAAAAAACGATAGGATTAACAGCTGTATTATGTTTATCTATGATACTTGGTGGTTGCGGTGACGACAATTCTTCTAGCGCTTCTGTGAACTTGAAAAACGCACCGATTGCAGAAGGCACGGCGCCCGCATTCTTGAAAAAAGGCGACAAGATTGCGCTCCTTTCGCCCTCCTACACAACACCCGATTCCACAATCCAAAAGACCGCAGACGTCCTCGAGGACTGGGGATTCAAGCCCGTCATCGGTAAGAGCGTCGGCAAGGTTGAAGCAGGCAAGTTAGCAGGCACCGCCGAAGAACGCGCCGAAGATTTTGAAAACGCACTCAAGGACACAAGCATCAAGGCGATCCTTTGCAATCGCGGTGGCTACGGCACTATCCAGCTTGTCGATTTGATAGACCCGCAGCTCGTAAAAAAGAACCCGAAATGGGTTATCGGCTATAGCGATGTGACCACGTTACACGCCATGCAGACCAAAGCGGGCGTCATGAGCATCCACGGTACCATGAGTTCGAGCATCGCAAAAACCGAGGGCAAGGATGAAAATAGCACGCTCCTGCGCGACTTGCTCAAAGGCGAAGTCCCGACGTACAAAGTTCCTAAGCACAAATACAACCAGAAAGGCAAAGCCGAGGGTATTCTCGTAGGCGGCAACATGGCAACATTTGTGCCACTCATCGGCGCTAGCGACATCGACGTTTTCCAGAATGACGGCGTCATCCTCTTTATGGAAGAAATCGGCGAAAACTTGCGCAACATCGACCGCATGTTCCATTCCATTGAGCTTCACGGCGTGATGGAAAATGTAAGAGGCGTTATCCTTGGTGAATTTGTAAGCTCCGGAACAGACCTCGATTACGAAAGCACCGAAGCGATGCTCTCCAAGTATTTGAAGGAATACGACATTCCTGTGATTTGCGGATTTCCCGCCGGGCACGACGACATCAACGTACCGATCGTTATGGGATCCAAGGTGAAAATGGAAGTGACTAGCGACGGGGCTACAGTTTCCTTCGACATCAAGGGCGAAAAGAAAACAGTCGACACAGACAAGCTCACGACTCCACAATCGCTCCCCAAAGCATTGCTGAAAATGATGGCGGGCAAAACATTTGATGTTGAAGAATAATTTTTGAGGTATTTTTATGTTTTGCAAAAAGCATGTCATTGCGAATTTGCTTGGATGTACGGCGACAGCATTTTTCCTTACCGCGTGCGGTGACGATTCTTCGAGCGGGCCATCGTCTGAAGATTCCGCCATCCAGAAAATGTCCATCCGCGAAAAAGTCGGGCAGATGTTCTTTGTGCGCCCCGAAGCATTGGACACAAGCATCCATTGGAACGAATACGCTGAGCTCCCCGATTACAAGCTTGAGCAGGTCAACAAGACCATGTTAGCGGTTAATAAAGACTACCCTATCGGCGGAATGATTCTTTACGCACACAACATTGTAGATGAAACCCAGCTCAAAAAATTCATTGAAGAAATTAGAGAACTGAACGGCTCGCCGCTCCTTGCGATTGACGAAGAAGGCGGTCGCGTGGCGCGCATTGCCAACAACGAAAATTTCGATGTGCCTAAATACGAAAGCATGGCCGCCATCGCAGAAAGCGATGACCCGGAAGAGGCTTACAAAGCCGCATTTACCATCGGGACTTACGTCAAGAAATACGGTTTCGACATTGACTACGCTCCAGTCGCTGACGTGAACACGAATCCAGACAACATCGTTATCGGTCCGCGCGCGTTCTCGGACGACCCGGAAACCGCGGCCAAGTTTATAGTGAGCTATTTGAATGGTCTTGAATCCGCAGGCGTCATCGGCACACTCAAGCATTTCCCTGGGCATGGCGATGTAAGCACGGACACGCATTACGGCTACGCTTCAACGGACAAGACCTGGGATGAAATGCTCAAATGCGAAATGATCCCGTTCAAGGCGGGAATCAAGGCTGGCGCCCAAATGATTATGACAGCGCACATTGCAGCCCCGAAAGTATCCGGCGATGATTTACCGGCAACGTTATCATCGGTTATTTTGCAGGATAAGCTCCGCGGCGAGCTCGGTTTTGACGGAGTTATTGTGACCGACGCCATGGACATGGGCGCCATCACCAAGCAATTCAGCAATGCCGAAGCGGCGATTAAGTCCATCCAGGCTGGCGTCGATGTGGTGCTTTGTTCCAGAGAATTTACGCAGGTTTTCGATGCAGTTGTCAAAGCGGTCGAAAAAGGCGAAATCAAGGAATCGCGCATCGACGAAAGCGTCAAGCGAATTTTAAAACTAAAACAAAAAAACTAACAAGGAGTTGATTATGAATTTCAAAAACAAATACACTGCATTGATATTCGCGTCAATGTCCGTTTTCTATGCTTGCGGAGACGATTCTTCGAGCGAATCTTCAAGCAATGCCCCTGATACTAAAACAGATTTAGTATCCTGTTACGTCTACAATGTTGTCGATGAAGAAAATGACGAAATCGACGAATCCTGCGTCGAAGTCGAAAAAGGCTCTTCATTCGAAAAAAGCATCAAACAAATGTGCGACGATATAAACGCAGACATTATCGATGGTGCAAAAGACAAGGCTGAATACGGGGACGGGTGTAGTACAAAGAACGTTCTCTACTCTTGCGATGACGAAAATGCAAAGGAAAAATTCACCTACATCTATTACACGCTCGACGAAGACCGAAAAGCTTTAATCGTCAAAGGCAATGACAAAGCCACGTGTAAAAAGCTCATCGAATTCGAACAGCAGGAAATTGAAGACGATCCTTACGACTTCGAAGAATCTGACTCGAACCCAGATGATGAATAAAACGCTATGAAATACAAAAAGAAGCTGCGGGTGCGGCTTCTTTTTTAAATGGCGATCCCGTCCCCATACGCGGATCATGACCACGTAAGCGCTGAAGCGCTAAGTGGTCAAAGAAAACAAGTCCGGGATGACATCGCACGGCGGGAAAGCCCGCGCATTTCAATTACTTCACGATTTCAGCGTCCTTGACGTTCTTGCCCTTGAGCTTGGTAGAAGCTGCGGGCTTGTTGCCGTTAACCGGCGGGAACTTGCTGTAGATGTACTTGTACTGAGCAATGCTCCAGATGTTACCGATAATCCAGTAGAGCACGAGACCAGACGGCATCACGGCGCTGAACAAGAGCATCATGGCAGGCATCATCCACACCATCATCTTCTGCTGTGCAGGATCCATGCCGGCGTTGGAGCTCATCGTCACCTTGGTCTGGAAGTAGGTCGTTGCGACCATGAGCCACGGGAGGATGGCAAGACCAGACGGCATGATGATAGGAATGCTGATACCGTTCCAGACAACGTCACTGCGGCTGAGGTCAGAAATCCAAAGGAATGCCGGAGCGCCACGGAGTTCGATTGCACGGCCAAGCACAAAGAAGAGACCCATGAAAATCGGCATCTGGATGAGCATCGGGAGGCAGCCACCCGTGCAGCTTGCGAGCGGGTTGATGTTGTTCTTGCTGTAGAGTTCCATCATAGCGGCCTGCTTCTTCTGCGGGTCGGTACGGTACTTCACGTTGATTTCATCGAGCTGCGGCTTGAGAGCGGCCATGCCACGCGTAGACTTGATCTGCTTCACGGTGAACGGAGTCGTGATACCGCGAACGATGAGCGTCACGAGGATAATAGCAATACCGTAGTTCGGGATAATGCTGTAGAAGAGGTTCAAGAGCTTGAGAAGCATCTTGCAAATCCAGACGAACCAAACGTCTGCACCGCACCAGCTCCAACCACTCACGATAATCTTTTCGTAGTCCTTGTCGAGAGCAGAGAGTTCATCCCACTTGAGCGGGAGAATCATCAAGTCGTAGCTGAGGGACTGAGCGCCACGGAAATCGTCGGCAATCGTAAGCTTGTACGTACCCGGATCAACTTCGCTATCTTCGACCTTCATCGGCTTTGTCTTGAGCACAGCCGGAACAGCTTCATCGAACTGGACCGTCATGGCGACGTACTTGCGACGCAGCCCTGCCCAAACGACCTTGCCTTCAGTTGCATTGAAAGAAGCCTGTTCGCGCGGCATTTCGCGTTCCACAGAATAGCGGTCATTGAAAACGACTTCGCTGAAGTAGTAGGTGCCACCACCGCCGATGCCCATGATGCCCTTGGACTTCGGGATATCTTCCGTTTCCTTGAGACCGCCCTTCCATGCGAGTTCGTAGGCATTCGGCTGGAAGCCGATAAACTTGTTTTCTTGACGGACTGCCGGACCTTCCTTGGTGAAGCCATAAGAACGGATGACCTGGTTGCCGTTTGCGTCCTGGAATGCGAACTGTACCTTTGCGCTGTCGTTCACGACAATCTTTGCAGGCGTGTTGCCGAGTTCGAACATCGCTTCGCTCAAGTCTGCGTTGTCGAGCTTCAAGTCAAAGGCGCCAAGCGTCGTATCCTGGATGAGTTCCGGGAACTTGCCGGTAGAATCCGGAAGAGCCTTCACGATAACACTCTTGACCTTAGCACCCTTGTTGGTGAGGGTCATGATGAACTTGTCGGTTTCGACCGTCACGGAGCGTTCTGCAATTTCAGCCTTCGGAGCAACCGGAGCTGCGCTATCGTTTGCCACAGCCGGAGCGGCAGCGTTTTCAGAACCGCCCAAGACCGGTGCAGCCTTGATTTCTGGAGTCTTGCTCGGAATCACGAGCGACTTTGCAGAATCTGCAGCGACCTGCTTTTCGGTTTTAGCCTTAGCCTGTGCGGCACGGGCTGCAGCCTGCGCCTCGGCATTTGCATTATTGACAGCCATCCACCAAATCACGATGACCGCGATAAGGATGGAACCAATGAGTGTATTCTTGTTCATTTTTTATCCTTAGGGAGCGGAACGGGATCATATCCGCCCTTGCAGAAGGGGTTGCATCTTAAGACTCTAAAAACCGCAAGATAGAAACCTTTGATGGGCCCGTGGAGGCGTAAAGCTTCAATTGCGTAGTTTGAACACGTAGGCTGGAATCTACAGACCCCATGGAAAAAATAGGGGTGTACCAGTTGGTATAGACGGATGGGGGCAATCAAAGCCGCCACCAGAGCATTTTTAAGCTTCTGCCACATCCGGTTGCTTGTCCCATTCCATCTTGTGGAAAATTTTCTGGGCGGACTCGCGGAAACGTTCAGAGGACATTTCCTTGGAATTGTCGCTCACGATAATCATTGCCCAGACGGGCTTTTTGATATTCGGGACAATACCATAAAACAGTGGACGTAGAATCCTACGGCACTTATTGCGATACACGGCATTTCCGTTCTTCTTCTTGGCTAAGAAGCAGAAACGACAAAAACCGTCCGGAGCTTCAATCCATCGCATGCTAAAAGCAGGTGCGCGGAGGAACTTTCCTTGGACGGCTACTTGCCGGTAAGCGGGCTGATTGGGCAGCCGATAAGAACGCAGAGTGGCTATAAGCCAGCCCCGACTTACTTCTTATAGATTTCGTCGCTGACGGTGAGGACCTTACGGCCCTTAGCACGGCGACGGCTCAAGACAGCACGACCCCAACGGTCTTCCATACGGGCCATAAAACCGTGCTTGTTAACGCGCTTACGATTGTGAGGCTGGAATGTTCTTTTCATGATAAAAACCTTTCTATGAAAACAGAATTTTTTTGAGACTCAAATTTAGTAAAATGTCGGTATTTATCAAGGGGTTACAACCGACCTAAAGGGTAATTTTTCACCCTTAACGGGACTCAAACAAAAAGCATTCAGCAAAAGCACAACGTATTAACAATATATAAACAGATATTTTTTAGGGTGGTCAGTGGTCAATAGTCATTAGTCAGTAGCAGAATAACCAACAACCAGCAACTATTGACCAATAACTAATGACTAACAGCCAACAACCAACAATTCCTTTTATATCTTTTACTTATATAATAGAATATAGCGTAAAAGCAGGATTTTATGGAACTCACTCCGCTTGATATTAGAAACCAGACATTTCATAAGAAATCTTTTAAGGGGTACGATCCGGAAGAGGTGAAGGCTTTTCTGGAGACAACGGCGACCGCGTTTGAAAACATGTTCCGCGACCGCACGAACCTGACCGAACGCCTGAAAGTCGCCGAAGAGCGCGTGAACTACTACCGCCAAATCGAAAAGACGATTCAGGACGCCGTTGTGACGATGCAGCGTACGATTAACGAGGTGAAGGCATCCGCAGAGAAGGAGGCGGAAATCATCATCGCCGAAGCAAAGGCACGTGCCATGCGCGAAGTCGAAAGCATCAAGCGCGAAAGCGAAAACCTCCGCACCGAAATCGAGCAGCTCCGCCAGCTCCGCACCAATTACTTCATCCGCTGCCGTGCGCTCATCCATAGCCAGGACGAACTCCTCTCCGCGATGGAAAACGACCAGCAGAGAGAATTCGAGGCGCCAGCTACGATACAGAACGACGGCATCGCCCTTACCTAGTGCACCATGAGAATCAACATCAAGGTACACGCGCGCAGCAAGCGAGAGAGCGTCACACCTCAGCCCGACGGGAGCTACAAGGTTGAGGTCAAGGCGCCACCAGTCGACGGAGCTGCGAACGAGGCAATTTGCGAGCTGATAGCCGATTACTTCCACGTCCACAAACGAGATGTTTCGGTTGTCATGGGATCGACAAACAACAAAAAGGTCATCGAAATAATGGGGAAATAGATGAAACGTCGATTTAGGGCTACAATACAGACAAGAGTATTGATACTTGCACTTTCGGGACTTGTCCTCTGTGCATTTGCATTCGGAAAACTCTGCCTGCATACCACAGACAAAGTTGTCCACGAAAGTACCGAGAAGCACCTACACAATCTGACGAGCATTGAAACCATTAAAATCAACAACAGGCTAAAAAACGTCGAGCAGTACGTCAATACGTTGAACATCGCCGTGATGGGCATGCTCGACAGTCTCGAACAACTGACTGACTCTACACACCTCGAAGAATTTACCGAAAAGAGCCGCGAGCTCATCCGCCTGACCATCGGCAATACAGATAAAGCCGTTGCCGCCTATTTGCGATTCAACCCCAAGTTCACGCCCCCGACTTCGGGCATTTTCATGGCAAAGACCTCGCGGGACCACGAGCTCAAATTCCTCGAGCCGACCGATTTTTCAAAATACAATCCAGATGATATCGAGCATGTCGGCTGGTATTACGTTCCCATCAGGACAAAGCAGCCTACATGGATGATGCCCTACCTCAACAAGAACATCGGCATCTACATGATTTCGTACGTCATTCCTTTGTTTAAATTCAACACGGAAATTGGCGTTATCGGCGTCGATATTGACTTCGATTACCTCACCCGCGAAATAGCCGCCATCAAACTCTTCGACAACGACTACGCATACCTCGCCGACAAAAGCGGCAACATTCTTTTTCATCCTAGCATCCCGAATGGACACAAGTTCACATTACCCGAGAACAGCCTCCTCATACACAACAAGCTTGAGAACGGCATGGACTTGACATTCGTCATACCGAAATCTTCGATTACGGCAAACAGGGACAACCTTATCAAGAACCTGATTCTCATCACGATGCTTATTTTAGTAGCCTTCATTTTTGCATCGCTCATTTTTGCAAATTCAATTACGAAGTCGCTCAAGCAACTCACGGACTACGCCAACAGGCTCATCGACGGAACAATGAGCGCCACGCTAAACATTACCAGGAACGACGAAATCGGCGACCTCGCCAAGAGCTTTGTCAACGCAAAAGTTCGACTTGCAGAGACCATGGGACACATCAAGGGACTTGCATTCAGGGACCCGATTACCAGCGTCCGCAACCGCAACTCATTCGACCACTACATCAACGAATTCAGTATCAAGGCGTCTGCAGGCGAAATAAAAACTTACGGAATCCTCGTCGCAAGCGTAGACAATTTATTCAAAATCAAAAATAAATTTGGGAATTCGAGGGCAATCTCTTTGTTGCAGGCATCAAGCAAGATTATCTGCACAACGTTCGATCACAGCCCCGTATTCAGAGTCAACGAAGACGAATTTATAGTCATCCTCATGAACAACGACTTGAAGGACTGCGAACGTCTGCAAGCAAAACTGGAAGAAGGCGTAAAGAAAACAGCCTCGGCAGAAAACCCGTGGGATTGCGTCAAGATTTCTATTGGCACCGCAATTTGCGAAGACTCGCAGTCGTCTTCTTTGTCGGAACAGCTCGCCATTGCTGAGAAAAACATGTTGAAATACCGAAACGATATTGAGTAAATTATTATGAGACTTTCGATCCAATCTAAAATTTTGATTCTTTCGTTATCAAGTACGCTCATCGGAACGCTTTCGCTTGGCGTTCTCAGCACATTGTTCATCAGCCGAACGACCCAGCGCAATTCCATGCAGTACTTGAAAGACCAGGCGAACAGCGAAGCTGCCAAGCTGAACAATCTATTCGAATCCCACGAAAAATACACGATGGCGACCGCAGCGGGCATTTATTCGCAAATCAAGGACGATTCGACATTTTTGACAGACCCCAAGAATCTTTCCAGAAACATAGACGGCATTAGGGAACGTCTCAAATCCACCATTTATAATCTTTCAAGCACCAAAAGTGTATTTGTCAGATTTAATCCCGACATTACCCATTCTAACGAAGGCGTTTATCTCGTTCGCAATGCTCCCGACGGAATGTTCGAAAATCATGCGACGACAAACATCAAGCAATACAGCCCATCGGATGTAGAACATGTAGGATGGTACTATAAGCCCATTATGACCGGGAGCCCGGTCTGGCTTCCGCCTTATTACAACAAGAACATCAACGCATACATCATTTCTTACGTCATCCCGATGTTCTTAGATAATAAGGAAATTGGCGTCGCCGGCATCGATATCGATTTTGACCAGCTGACCAAACAGCTTTCGCAAGTACACTTTATGCAAAGCAGTTTTGCATTCCTAGAAGACGCGGAAGGCGCAGTCGTTTACCACCCGACACTCCCTAACGGGCTCACGTTCAAGCCGGAGGAAGACCAGATCGAGTTGTCAAATTCTCTTTACAACGGGATGAACCTGATTACGGTGGCACCGATTCTTGAAATCAACGCCCAACGCGATAAGCACATCAGACAAAGTATCATTTTCATTTTATTACTCCTTGGCTTTACAACTGCCATTACCATATTCTTCTCAAGGAGCATTACCAAGCCGCTCAAGGAGCTTACGACAGAAGCAAAGAAGATGATTACAGGCGACATGAACGCAGAATTCAACATTCGCCAGAACGATGAAATCGGAGAGCTCGCCAAGAGTTTTGCAGCGGCGAAATTCCACATCATCCAGCACATGAAGCAGATGCAGGGGCTAGCCTTCCAGGATTCGCTCACAGGCGTACGCAACAAGATGGCTTACGACAATTACATTGCCGAGCTCGAAAGCCGCATTGAAAGCGGCGAGGTAAAGTCGTACGGTATCGCCATCCTTGACACGAACAACCTCAAGGAAATCAACGACACATACGGTCACGAAAACGGAAACGCTTATCTCGTGAATTCTTGCAAGCTGATTTGCCAGATTTTCACACACAGCCCCGTCTTTAGAATTGGCGGTGACGAATTCCTAGTCGTCCTTACCGGCAGGGATTTAGACAACCACCACGAGCTTATGAGCCAGCTTAAAGAAAGCATGGACTTGACCAAGAACGCCTCGTTCCCGTGGAAGCAAATTTCGATTGCATGCGGTCTTGCAATAGCATCTTACGCCAAGGCAACGACAATCGCAGACACGTTCAACAAGGCAGACAAGAACATGTACATCAACAAGCGCGAAATCAAAATCGCAGAACACAGACCCCTCAGCCGCGACGAAGAAATGCACGAAGAGAAACACGCCGCAAACGAAGCCCAGGAACCGGGAACAACTGACGAAAACGCATAACGAGATGCGCTAACAAATCGCTGCGAGTGTTGCGGGATGCGCCGCAAAATATGCGCAAGAAGCGTCGCAGACTAGGTCTTGTTTTTGTATTCCTTGGGCGAGCAGCCAGTGTATTCCTTGAACGATTGCGCAAACTTGCTGGAGTTTGTATAGCCCACACGGCTTGCGACTTCAGCGACATTGAATTTGCCATCTAGCAAGAGCTGGGTGGCTTTTTTCATGCGGTACGTTTTAAGGTACGAATAAATGGAATCGCCGTACGCCAGCTTGAAATACTTTTTCATTTGCGTCGGGCTCATCTCGATTTGCTTGGAGAGCTGTTCAAGCGTCAAATGCTCTTCGACATTTTCGCGGAGGATTTCGCGCAGGAGTTCCATCTTGCTCTTGTACGCGCTCGGGATTTGCGCCGCCGTTTCGTACTTGGCTTCGGAATCAAGGCGGCTCAAGAAGAGGATGAGTTCGAGTACTTTGATTTTGAAATACGGCAAGCGGATGTTTTTCGGGAGCCTGTAGAGTTCCGAGAAAATGTGGCTCACGTGCTCGCTAGACGGGAGTTTCAGCGGGAGTGTAAGCGGCTGGATTTTTTCGATAAGAGCCGCAAAGTCAACACCGACCGCCTTGAACATGTTCATGAGTTCGCACTGGCAGCGTTCCATAGAAAACACGACAGAAATCCCGTGATAGCAATGCACCGGGAATTTGAACGTCTTGCTTGCCGGCATATTGTCGAGCAAAACGAGGCCATTCTCTTCCATGGATTTCGGCATGGATTCCGAATTCAGCCATTCTGCGCTGCCGTTATGGCAATGGAGCACAATCAAGTTCTTGCCTTGATTCTCAAAATTGAAGGTAAATTCCTTGAGATGGAAATTGCAGTAGAAGACTTGCAGCCCAGGCAATACGTTATATGTTAGAAGGTGTCCCGTCCCGGTTTTATTTTGCAACATATAATGGGAAAAGAAATCTGTATTCTGGATTTGAATCAGCTTCTTATCGGGTACGGGCTTTAACATAATCTCACTCTCTCAAAAATTAGACCGAACCAAGTATTTTAGTCAAAACCAATTTTATTAGGTTTATCTAACTTAGTCAAGTCTAAATTTAGGCAATTTTATTTAAAACGGCAAGTGACTTTTCTAGAAGAAATACTTACCTTTTACCCATATTTGCGTATTTTTCTTGTAAGTTTTAAACGTACCGCGCCTTCCGCCAAGCCAATCGCCGCCTAACGCAATCGTTATTTGGTCATTCAGCAGGTAATCTGCCGCCGGACGGATATAGAAACCGACATTGTCGACATCGTACATCCCGTAAACAGAAAGCTTGAGCGTATTGTTCAAGACTTCTTTGGAAATGCGCGCCGTAAGCATAGACGTATTCTGTTCCGTTCCTAGCACTTCGCGGTAATCCATGACCACCTTGTGCATGTACTGGAACATGAAAGTCCAGTTATCACCCGCATACCAGTCAATACCGAGTAATGCGTTGAACGTCTTTCGCAGCCAGTAATCGCGAGAATTTTTCAAGGCAATGGGCTCGCCAAAGTACGCAGCCACCTCGCCACGAATCACAATTTCGCCCACCGGGATCGAGACATCGCCACCGACAACATTCATCGGCTCGTAGATGCCCTTAATCACGGCAGATTTCGTTTCCGGATCGAAGCTCGCAATCGTGACAGGCGACTTGTTGAAAGTTCGTAACGCGGTAAGCGAGAAGTCGAGATTTTCAAGGAAGAATCGCAAGCGGCCACCCACTTCGCTGTTCTTGAGGCGCTTTTCGGGAGTACCGCTCAAATCCATGCTCGTATTCGCAGGTAACGGCATGGTCCACGGATTGTCTTTACCCGAGGGCATCACAAAATACTCCGGAACCGGCACAAAGACGAGTTCGGCGGAGAAGCTTTCGCCAGGATACTTGAGGTTGATGGCGTTCACCGGCACACGAATGTCGTCGTAATCGTTCGCCATGAATTCCGTGTAGTCCATAGGCGAAATCAAGTCCGTAAGGCGGAGCCCATCGGCAACGCCCCACGTGATAATTTGACGGCCCACCTTGACTTCAAGGTATTTGCCGGCGTAGTCGAAATACGCTTCGCGAAGGAACGCACCCGACTGGTCTTTGATGAGGCTGTTGTACGCGAGATTGACACTCGAGAAAAGCGAAGCCTCGCCGTAATTCGCCCGCATTTCAAGACGGAGGCGCGTCCGCGAAGACATAATCTTATGCGGATGTTCCACCTGCAGCGCGTGATACGAATCCACAAAGCCGTTCAGCTGCAGAGAAAGCTCGTCTTCCTGGGCGTGCGCGGACAAGGCGAACGCTGCGGACAATAACGCGAAAACCGTTTTTTTAAACATTTTTCCTCCTTAATGGGAGATGCCCGCGCAATGGCGGGCATGACAATCATACATTCACTGGATCCTATCGGGGCATCGCCCCTCCAGGATGACACAGGACTGTACAGCCTACTAACTACAACCCACGTTCCAACTTGTTCACAGAGAAGATCTTGGAATCGAGCTGAATGTTGTATTTCGGATCGAGGAAAAGGAGTTCTGTAGAATGTCCCGTCTGCACGTTCTTCATTTCCATCTTGCCGACCGTCCAAAAACCGTCAACCTTCTTGATATCCGAAGAAACCATCTGACGATGGAGCTTGCCGAGCTTGTCGTAGAATTCGACCTTGGCGACGACATCGCAACCCTTGCGGATCCAGACGAGCTTCTTGGAGAAAATTTCGCCTTCCTTCTTGGGAGTCGATTCGACGACGTAGTAATCGAAACCGTCTGCCGATTCTTCGCGCAAGAGCTTGTGCGTATCTTCATCGACATTGCGCTTGCCGATATCATCGTATGTGAAGTCGGAGCCCATGAAGTAATCGGTCTTGGAGCTCTTTCCGCTGATGCGGCGGGTCTTCTTCAAAGCCGGGAGATAGAGCCACTTGTCGTCTTCCTTATTAACGTCATCGTAGTTCACGGTCAAGAAACCCGTGCCTTTCACGTCGTTCGGATAAAGGAAAAACATGATGGTTTTCGTGTCCTCGCCCACGTCCATGGCGTAAGAGGTAATCTTACGGACGCGAGTGTTACCGCTCTTGTTCACGAGCTTCATTTCCATCGAGGAAGAACGCGTATCGCCATCCGGGCGGTTCTTGACCTTGACCATAATGTCACGGGCATTCGTTTGAGCCATAGACATTGCACTGAGAGCGACAACGAGCGTCGCAGCCATTTTTGAAATTTTCATAAGATCCTCCTATTTTCCGAAAATTTTAAACTTCTTGATCAAAAGCGGTGTCACGAACAGGTCGGCAAGCAAAGCCGAGACAAGGCCCACAAACACCACAAAGCCAAAGTTGAACATCTGCGTGGCCTGCGAAGTCGTAAAGCCCGCAAATGTCGCCACCATGATAATCGTTGTCATCACAAGAGCAGGTCCTGCAGCGCGGAACACCTTGAGAATGGAATCCTTGTAGTCCTTGCAACGGTCAAATTCCACATGGCCATGGTTGATGAAATGGATCGTATCGTCTACGGAAAGGCCGATGATTATTGGGATAAGCGTTGCCGTCATCATGTCGAGCGGGATGTCGCTAAAGCCGAGATAGCCACCCACGAAAATACCCGGAGCGATGTTCGGGATCATGCCGATGAGACCCGTGCGGACGCTGCCGAAGACAATCATCAAGAGCACCGCCACAATCACGACAGAGATGAGGAAGGATGTCATCTGGCCTACTTCCAAATACTGCTGCATAGCGGTAAACTGCGGCAAGTTACCCACAGCCGTCACCTTTGCATTCGGATAAAGTTCGCGTGCGAAATTCTGCAAGTCCTCGATTTCCTTCTGGAGTTCGTTGGAGTTGTAGCTAGAGATTTCGACCATCAAGCGGAGCTTCTTGTAATCGTAATCCATCCAGTAGCTTGCTTCGGAACCACCGGCATTTTCGTACAGGAGCAAGAGCTGAGCCACCTGTTCTTCCGTTTCCGGGATGGCGTACATTTCTTGGCGATTTTCGTTCAAGGTGCGATCCAAATCCTTCAGGATGTCGAGAATGGAAGTGGAGCGCTTTGTCAGCGGATACTTTTGGGCGTGATCCTGTAACTGTTCCAGCTTCTTGAGATTATCGACTTCCTTAGCCTTATCGTTTTCGCCAAAGTCAATCACCAAGTCGTAAGAGTAGAAGCTACCGATTTCAGATTCGGCAACGTAGAGCATCTTGTTCACGTATTCGACCTTGCGGCCCATCGTGCGTTCCACGTCGAAAGCGGGTTCCATCTTGGTGACGCCGTAAATCGAAATTGCGGTAATCACAGCAAAGATGATCGCAATCGGCTTTCCATGAGTCAGAACAAACTGGCCGAGATTATTGAGGATGAGGCCCATACGCGTATCGCCCTTCTCAAGCACCTTGGCGTTCGGCTTCTTGTCCTTGCCAAAGCTCAAGAGAATCGGCGAAACCGTAAGAGCCACAAGGAGAATGAAGCCAACAGCGATAGAAGAGAGGATGCCCACGGAGCGGATAGGCTTAAGCATCACCGACAGGAACGACAGAAGTGCCACAATTGTTGTGAGTCCCGAGAACAGCACTGACCAGCCGGTTTCTTTCATGGCGTAAAGCACAGATTCCTTGCGCTTACCCGTGAGCATCATATTCTTGCGGAAGAAAGAATGGATATGAATGTTATACGCAATGGAGACGGCAAACGCCAAGATGACAGGCACCATGATGTTGGTCGCATCCATGTAAAGTCCGAGATAGCCGACCAAGCCAAAAGTCATGATGACCCCTGCGAACGTGGTAATCAGCGGAGAAACGATTCCGCGGAGCGAACGCGTCACAAGGAACATCACGATGATGGAGCAAAGAACCGTAATGAGGAAAATACGGCTCATTTCTTCGCCGATGTACTTGAGCTTCTGATGGCTCAAGTAAGGCATACCCGTTGCAAGAGGGTGCAGCGGAGCGTACTTTTCCTTGGCGATGATTTCAGAGGTTTCGCGGCCCGTCTTCATGTCCGGAGCTTCGGCTTTAACGCCCTTCGCTTCGCCTTCAGCCTTCCACACGGAATCTTCCGGGAACGGGCGGAGCTTTACGTTAATGAAGGCCTGCTTGCGGTCTTTAGAGATGAGCTTTTTTGCAAGCTCCGGCTTTGCTGCAAGGCGCTTTTCGATTTCGGCAAGGCCCGCTGCATCTGTCGGGATTTCTTCCGGCACAATCTGCACGATTTCCATGCCTTCGTCCGTGCCAAGCATGTATTCCAAATCGACAATCGATGTTGCCTTGCCGTCAGAATACGAGAGGCTATCGCGCAGTTCGTTCGAAAGTTCACGCAACAGCTTCAAGTTTTCCGGCGTCAAAACGGACTGTTCCGTTTCGACCATCACACCCACGAAATAGTCGTTGCCGAACGTTTCCTTGAACTTGTCCGTTTCGACAAGCATCGGGTCGCCTTCGATAAAGTAACTATCCCAAGAAGATTCGACGTAAATCTTTTTCATGCCCACGATAGAAATCGCTAGCAAGGCGATAAACGAAACGAGAAGCAAGGCCCTGTGCGAAATCAGGAACCTTGCGAAGTTTTCAAATTTTTCGTTTACCTTTTCGATATTTATTCGAATACGTGACATCTTCTCACTCCTTTTTTAATTCATTGACGAATTGTATGTTGTAAATCTTTTCCATCTGGAGAACATCCAAGACTTCTGCGACTTTTTCGTAAGGAGTCTTTTTGTCGATTTTCAAGGCCACTGGAGCTTTCTTGTTCTGCACGGCAGCACTCTTGTTCTTCAAAATTTCAACTGTCGCCAATTCACCGTTGATGGCTATTTCCGATTCTGAAAGTTCTATAAAGAATCCTTCAGAAACTTCCTGCTTGACTTCGCTCGAAGTCTCGGGCAATAAAAGTTTGAGGACGGATTTGTCCTGCTTAAAGACAGACGTCACCAAGAAAAAGACAAGCAACAAAAATACGCAGTCAATTAAGGGCGTCATGTCCAGCGATATGCGACGACGTCTTTTAGCCATTGCGAGACTCCGTTCTCTTTGCGTCACGTTCCTGCAAAGTCTTACCCAAGTGCAAAAGTACCTGGTTTTCGACTTCGTCCTGTTCCTGCTCCATGCGGGCGTTCAGGTAGTTGAACGCAATCACGTGCGGGATAGCGACCACAAGCCCAAGGACCGTTGTCACGAGAGCAAACTTAATGCCCGTCGCAAAAGCGGATGGATCATCAAGGCCAGAGGCCGCTATCACCGTAAATGCGTTGAAAATGCCCACCACCGTACCGAGGAGGCCAAGCATTGGAGAAATCGATGCGATATTTTCGACGGTCGTAAGGCCCTTCGTGAGCGGAGAGAAGGCAAGGCCGATTTCGGTGCGGATGCTTTCTGTAATGATGTGATGGTCGGTATTGCAAGTCACCACACGATGAATAACCTTATCTGTCAAACGCGGCTGAACCGTTTTATTAAAGACAATTAGCGAAATCACCTTCCAGATAATGATGGCGTAACCGATAAAGTTCAGTGCAACCAGGATGTAGCCGATGTAACCGCCCTGTTTGACAAAGTCGAGAATGAAGTTCATTACGATCTCCCTGCATTAAGTTTGTACTGGATTGGAATTTCGATTCTCCAGCGTTCTTTTTCTAAAAGTTTTGGAATAGGTTGAAATTTTTCCATCTTCGCCACAGCTTCCAAGGCGCTATTGTCCAAGGAAGAATAGCGGCTCGATTCTGAGACTTCAATCTGTTCAATCTTGCCATCGGCGAGGATGGTAAACCGCACACGTACCGTGCCTTCCTGCTTTAGGCGCTTCGCCGTCGCAGGGTAATCCTTGATCTGTTCCAGTTGCTTTTTGAGCGAGCGCAAGTACGTGCGGGTCACCATTTTTATAGAGTCTGCCGAAGGTTTGGGCGGTTCCTTGACCACAGGGGGCGCAGGAGGCGCTTCGACAACAGGTTCCGCAACTGCGACTGGTGCCGTTTCTGTTACCGGTTCCGGGATTGGTTCCGGTTCAGGAGGCTGTTCTTCGACCGGTTTTTCTACGACCTTCGGGATAATTTTAGCACGAACGACCTTTTTCACGACCGGAGGCGCTTCTGGAGGCGGAGGGGGCGCGATATAGACCTTTTCCGCATGCATTACGGGGCTATCAGGGCGTTGCGTCGAGATTTCTTGTTTCTTGAAATACGGGTTTAAAAGTGTGGCGATATGGATAAGGATTGCAACGGCAAGCCCTATATAGAAGGCCTTGTTAAAAGACAAAGCTGAATAGATTCGTTTCTGAGTCATTTGAACCACACAATTGGACGGACAAAAATAAATCAGAACACCCCTATATTCTACTCTAAACGGTTTAAAAAAGCTCCAATTAGACTAGGGTAACATTTTTAAAATTTTGAACAAAGCGAGATAAAAAAAATATGACGCACCGCATGAATCAACAATTGGCACGCCATACTTTTTCTTCTATGGGAGTCTGGATCAGAAGAGTAGGAGTCTTAAATCCTAAATTAATTAGTCCTTAATCGGAACGATGTAGTAAGCAGTTCCCGTCTTAACGCTCATTTCCTTTTTGACCTTGCCAGAAGCAATGTCGTAGCGGTAGATGGCACCACCCTTGCTGTCAGCATGGCCAAGCAAAACGCTCTTGCCATCGGCATCCAAGTGGATAGACGGAGCAAACCACGGAATCGTCGGGCTCAAGTCAAGCTTCTTGATGGTCTTCTTGTAAACATCAACCACCACAAAGTACCATTCATAGTTATTGAAGTTCGTCGGATCTTCAAAGTTACCAAAGAAACCCATGAACTTACCGTCACCCATATAGGTTCCGCCAACCATCAAATGATTGTCGTTCGTCTTCTTGCCATCGTATTCAGCTTCATTCATGCGGAAAATCCAATCCTTGTCAAATTCGGATTCACCCTTCTTAATGCGCACCCAACCTTCCTTATAGCCTTCAACAAAGCCGTAAGAAGCATTGGAATAGAAGTAGACATCGCCCTTTTCATCAACAAAAGAAGCCGTGCCATTCATATCGTCCATGCCACCGACAGCAGAGACCTTGTCACTATAGACAACTTTCTCAACCTTGTCGGTCTTGGTGTTAATAATAGCGACGGATGCACGCGGGCCAGCAATCATGTTTGTAAAATCAACAAACTGGTTCAAGCAAACATACATCTTGTCACCGCTAATCACAGCAGAACCCGGAACCGTGCTCAAAGCACCATTTTCTTCATCGATGTAGCTAGAAAGGTCAATATTTGCAGTTTCCTTGAGAGTCGTCGGATCCAAAGCGGTAATCACGTCACCCAAAGCCTGTTCAACATACATCTTATTCTTGTCTACAAACTTCATTGCAATAGACTGCGTTCCCGTAAACTTAGCCGTAGCAGTAGCCTTGTCAGCCATCTTGCCATCCTTAACTTCATAGCGGGAAAGAGTGCTGTTCATGGCATTGTCAGCAGCGAGCACATAGACAGAGCCATTGAAATACATGACAGAACCAGAATTCGTTGCTTCGACAAAATTCTTGACAACCTTGGACTGGTCATCAGAAAGCGAAGCAATACCCACATACTGAGACGTTTCCATCATAAAAGAAAGAACGTACTTCTGATCTTCAGATTTCTTTTCTTCTTTAGAGGAGCTGCTAGACTTAGCCGAAGAGGAGCTCTTTGCAGACGAAGAAGAACTCTTGTTTTCTTTCTTGACAGAAGAAGAACTCTTTGCTGTCTTTTCTGAAGACGAAGAGCTTTTCGGTTCATCAGCTGGAGCATTGGATCCAGAATCATCGCCGCAACCAGCAAGCATCAGGCCGAGTGCTGCTGTAAGAATAAGGGACTTGTAGGATTTCATTTTTATTCCTTTTTGTTATTTGTTAAATCTTTCGTCTTGTCATGCCTGCGGGCATTTCTTTAAAGCGAGAACTTCACCTTCGTCGCAAAAGCGCGACCTGGCTTAGATTCTCCGTACTTGTCATAGACAAGTTCATCCGTAAAATTCTTGACTTCAAAACTCCAAGAGAGCTTATTTGCCATAATGGAGTATTCAACACCTAAATCTTGCGAGAACGAACTCGGGATCGTGCGATCTTGTTTTGCCGAAACTTTCCAGCCGTAATAATATTCATCCGTATAATTTGCAAACCAATAAAGCTTGAAGAAGTCATCGCGGAAGAACAAATCACCAATATGGAATTCTGCACCAAAATTCATATAGAACGTCGGCGTATTCGGAACAGTAAGACCTTTCGCAATACCAAACGACATATCCGCTTCGCGGCTTTCTGCATCCTGCTTTGTCAAGTTAAACGAGAGCGCAACATATTCGTTCACATCAATCGCAGCGTCAATTTCAAATCCTGAAGTTATCGTACCGACGCTATTGTAGTACGGGCGCGGAATAGAGGCATAATTATTCCAATAAATGCGATCTTCCATCAGCAAGTAGAACCAGTTGAATTCCAAATGCATTTTAAGCAAAAGAGGAATCTTATCCAAATCAAGTTCTGCACCGGCAGTAAAATTATCCGATTTTTCAGGTTTCAAATTCGGAGCACACTGCACATACATTCCATCGCCAAAAATTTCTTCACGAGTCGGGAAACGCAAGCTATGCTGGTATCCACCTTTAATCGCAAACGGTTCAAAAATCTTGATACGTAAGTTTTCGCTATAGCCAACATCCTTATTTGTGGCATCGTCATCCGTTAAACGTTTCAGTTTTCCGTCAACATTATCGGCAGTAATGGAGTAATAATACACCTTAAATCCCGCCACATTCTGGATTCGCTTATTCCAGAAATTATTTTCAGAAGAAAGACCAACCACCAACGAATTGCTATTTCCAGGGAATCCCGCATTATTCAGGAGTTGTCCCTTAGCCGCCAACTTGTCTTTCGGTTCCTGTGATTCATAGCGATAAAGTCCGCTAAGCAAAAGAGAATGATCATCATTGAAATCGTAACCGATATTCCAAGGCATCGTCAACGTATAATTTTTGCGTTCAACATAAGTTGCACTGCCCATGGACATTTCACCGGAAGAACGTTTCATCTCCTTGTAATTACTCTTATCCCATCCAAAGTAATACACATGGCTTGTGTCAACGACACGATCCTTGCTGTAATTAAAATTCACAGACAATCCAGCAGAAAGACCCTTCACAAAAAGATCTTTCTTCTCAAGCCCTAAAGAAACGCCATAGCCCCATGCCTCAGCAAACGCATCTTCAACACGATGCGCCGTTGACTGAATTTCTTTATTCATTCCACCAAAGCTTGCGCCCAACGAAATACGGTCAAACCAAAAACGGTTCAAGTTCACAAACGGAGCAATGCTATAGCTGTAATAACGATCGTGTTCACGCGTCACCGTCGCATCCATATACGGCGTGGTAAATTCATAATCGTTATCGGAATAGTTGTAATAAGCCGAAATGCCCGTTTCTACAGAGCGCTGATTTGCAGAATCGACCGCCCAAACATATTTCGCATCCAACGAAGCCTTGTGCGTATTGAAACTTTCAAAGGAATATGACCCAGCAATGGAACTTTCGGGCAAGTTATGCGTCACGATATTGATGACGCCGCCCATGCCATCCGTCGCAAAGCGTTCCGGCACATAGCTCTTGTAAACTTCAATGCGATCAATTTTATCTATCGGGATATCATTTACAGATAGGCTTCCGTTACCATTATCGACAGGCACGCCATCGACAAGGACTTTTACGTTTTTGCCTTCCATGCCGCGAATATTGATTTTACTTTCGCTGCCAAGACCACCTGATTGACGAACCTTCACGCCACTTGAGCGATTTGTTGCATCGGCAATTGTTGCACTGGAGCCTTGCAATTCCTTTGCATCCAAAACTTTGACGGATTCCGCTTTCGTTTTTGTATCGACAGGAGTAGCTTCCGCTTCGCTTTCATCTTCGACAGACAAGCCGTCAAGAACCGTAACATCAGAGGGCTTTGAGGAATTCTTGGAAGGCGTTTCTGCAGCAATTTCAGATTTTACAGCAGTTGGAGCAGATTCTTCGTTTATTGCCGCGGGTTCATCAAAAAATGCATCATCATAGCTTGTAACTTCATCGTTCTGCGCAAAAACACAAGCAGAACACAACGCAACAGAGAACGCAATTTTCTTTTTCATTTTTGAATGCCCCAATTCCAACATGGACGAGTAAAAATAAATTAAGCCCCTATAAAGGTTCTACTCTAAATAGTTTTAAAACAATCCGATTAGACAAAGCTAATTTCTCGTCATTCTGAGCGCAGCGATATAAAACAAGTATGGCGCACCGTTCGGCACGCCATACCCGCTTCTATTGTAGTCTGGGTTTTTCGAAGAAGTCCTAAAGCACACACAGCGCAATGTGGTAAACGATAAACGCCAAACCAAGCGAAATCGCAAAGTAATAACCCGCAATTGCAAGCATCCACTTAAGGGAATGCGTTTCACGATACGTTGTACCCATCGCAAGTACACAAGGGATATTGAACATGGATGCAAAAATAAATGCAAGAGCTTCCGGGATGGTCACCACGGCACGCATCATTTCGCCAAGATTTGCACCCGCCTCATTTCGGGCAACAAGCGAGAACGCATCCGTTGTACTCGAGAAGACAACGCTCATCACGCCAAGCGACGCTTCCTTGCTAAAGATTCCGCCGATATACGAAATAAACAGTTGCCAGCGCATACCGAAAATCTGCGTAAACGGTTCAATCGCATTGCCAATGGTGTAAAGCACGCTATGTTCCACATTTCCATCTTTCGAATATGAAATAAGCCAGAACAAAAGGGACACAAACCAAATGACCGCAATCGCCTTCTTGAAAACCGCCCAGACATTGCGAGCAACCGTCTTGAGCAAAATTTTCCAATGTGGCTTGTGGTACGGCGGGAGTTCCATAATCATGCCCACGCGTTCATTCACCGGCATCAGCTTGTTTCCGAAAAGTTTAGACGAGAGCCAGAACGATGCAAAAATCATCGCTACATAAACCAAGCCAAACAGCGGAGCCGCCGAGCCAAAGAAAACGGAAGCAAGGAAAAGCACTACGGCAACTTTTGAGCCGCACGGAATCGACCACAGAAGCACCATCGCAAACAAGCGCTGTCCACGTGTATCTAGCACGCGCGTACCGCAAACGGCGCCGCCCGTGCAAGCAAGCCCAGAGAACAGCGGCATAAATGCCTTGCCATGCAAACCAAGCCTTGAAAGCCACGAGTCAAACACATACGAAGATCTCGCCAAGTAGCCAGTATCTTCCATCAAGCCAAATGTCACGAGAATCGCAAAGACAAAGCTCATCATGGCGACAGTCACGGAAAGCCCGCCAATGATAACGCCATTGATGAACGATGCTACAGATGGCCACCAGCCAAACTTTTCGCACATTTGAACCACAAGCGGTTCTGCAACATGCTGGAGTCCAAAGCAGCTTGCAATAATCGGGACTGCGATCATCATGCTCACCGCAAGCGTAAGCACGAGAATAAAGAACGCGACAATTTTACCCCAGATGCGGTGTGTCGCAATTTTATCAAAGCGAGAAAGCTTCATCGACTTTTCTTCGCCTTCAGACGCATCACGGAGAACTTCAGAGACAAAGCGGTACTTCGCTTCACCCGTCAAAAGTCCGCCATCAGAACCTTCAGCATCAAGAATTTCCTTGATTTGCTTCCAATGTTCCGGAGTCACCGCCGTTTCGACTTCCGAACGCACAAGCGAATCATTTTCCAAAAGCTTTGATGCAACCCAGAATCTTTCGCGATTGTCAAATTTTAGAGATGCAATCAAATCTTCAAGCTTTTTCAGATTTTCAACACGCGACTTTTCGCCTTCGCGTTCAACAATATCACGAATTTTATCCGACGAAATCGTCGCCTTCTTTTCAAGCGCACGATTCAGCGTTTCAAAGAATTTCGGATAGTCGTCCAGATTTGCCGCCGTAAAGCCAAGCACCGGAATGTTCAAAAGCTTTTCGATTTTCTGGACGTCAATCTTTTTGCCCTTCTGCTCGGCAACATCCATCATGTTGAGCACAAGCATCACCGGGCTTTTCACGCCCGCAAAATCTGCAAGCATGTAAAGGCTGCGTTCCAGCTGCGAAGCGTCAACGATAATGCAGACAATGTCGGCATAACCGTGTTCAATGTAAGTGCGCGTTACAACTTCTTCGGCAGAGTTTGCCGTAAGCCCATAGCTACCCGGCAAATCAACAACGCGATAAAGCTCTTCGCCTTGCGTGAAAAAGCCTTCCGCCCTTTCCACCGTTTTTCCGGGCCAGTTACCGACATGCTGATGCGAGCCCGTCAATGCATTAAAAAGAGTGGACTTGCCGGAATTCGGCTGTCCCAGCAAAGCAATCGTTCTCATGCCATCTCCACATCAATCTGCATGCATTCCTTGCGGTTAATCGCAATCATCGTATCGTGCGAATACACGAGAACCGGAGAGCGACCATCATTTTGCAGCACCAAGAACGGACTGCTCGGCGGAAGCCCCATCGAAACCACGCGAGAAATAAAGCGGGAATCCCCGTTAATCTTTTGAATCAAACCCTTTTGATTTTCCTGTAATTCAGACAAACACATTCTTACAAACTCCTTCTATTTAAAACTGTAGCGAATCTTTGTTGCAAAACTTCTACCCGGTTTACTTTCACCAAACTTATCGAACGATTCGCTATCCGTGATATTATCGACTTCAAAGCTCCAACCCAGTTTATTATCCCAAATGGAATATTCAACGCCCACATCCTGCGTGAACGAAGCTTTAATTTTACGGCTCTGGCGGGAGCTAATCTTCCAGCCGTAGAAATATTCATCCGTATAATTTGCAGACCACCAGACTTTCAAGAAGTCTTCTTTGCCAAACAAATCGCCAATATGGAATTCCGCAAGATAGTTCATAAAGAATCGCGGAATGTTAGGCACAATCGCCTTCTTGGGAACGCCCTGTTTTGCCGTATATTTCATATTACGCAAGTCCTGGAAAGTCCAGTTCGTCCCAAGCAAAACCCATTCATTGACATCCAACTTCACATCGCCTTCGTAGCCCCAGGCACGAATCGGATTCATATTAAAGTAAGGTGTAGACATCTGTGCCGAACTCATGTAATGGATTCTATCTTTGTAGTACGAATAAAACACATCGCCATCAAAGCGGAGCCTTGTCACAAGCGGCAATTCCTGCAAATCAACAGAAATTCCAAAGTTGAAGTTATCAGCCTGTTCGGGCTTGAGGCTTGTCGCCGCGCTCACGCGAATGCCGTCGCCAAAGAGTTCTTCTGGAGTCGGCAAGCGCACAGCATGCTGATACGAAGCCTTCACAGAAAGTGGCTTTGCCACCTTGAACATCAAACTTTCATCGTAACTGAAATCATTGTAATCATTTGATTCCACCGCAGGTTCAATCAGAAGGCTCGTCGGCATATTCGAAATTTCAGCCTTCATGTAATGGAACTTGAAACCAAGAAGATTCTGGAGACGCGAATCAAAGAAATTATTTTCAAGAGAAAGCCCTGTCGTTATCGAGAAAACTTCTCCCGGAAGCCCCGCTGTGTTAAACTGAGCCTTTTCAGAGCCGTAATCGTCTTCAGGATTTTCCTTGTGGTACTTGATGAGCGTATTCCAATAAATTTTTTGATCCTTAATAAACTGGTAATCAAAATTCAGCAAGTTATTGAAATCATACACCTGCACCGTGCGCAATCTCGGAAGTCCCATAGACACGAGTTCGCCTACATTCTTTTGCGCTGTATCGCAGCTAAACCAGTTACGGCAATGGACTCGGCTCGTATCAATGATTTTATTTTCAGCAAAGCCAAACGAAAAATTGTCGCCGAAATTCAAGTTTTTCGCAAAGAAATTCTTCTTGTCCAGTCCGAACGAAACGCCAAAATTATAGCCTTCAGAAGCCGCTTCCTTAATGCGATTCTCAATACCCTGAATCTGCTTGTCAAACGCGCCAAAGCTTGCACCCAACGAAATTTGGTCAAACCAGGCGTTCATCAAATTTGCAAAAGCCTGCACATTGTAGGAGGTGTAATGATCGTGATTACGAACAACGCTCGTATCTTCGCCCGTAGAACTTTTCATATACGGCGAAGTAAATTCATAATCGTTATCGGAATGGTTAAAGTAACCAGATACGCCAATTTCAAGGCTTGCAGCTCCCGCAATGCTATCAATCAAATGGCTCGCGGCAACAGAAGCTTTATGCGTGTTGAAACTCGAAAAACTATAAGAAGCGTCCACAGAATTTGTCGGACGTTTTTTAGTCACAATGTTAATGGCACCGCCTGCGCCATCCGTTGCAAAACGCGCCGGGATATAGCCCTTATAAACTTCGATATCTGCAATCTGGTCGATAGGAATATCGTCAAGTCCCAAATTTCCTTGCGTTTCGACAGGAACGCCGTTGACAAGCACCTTGATGTTCTTGCCTTCCATGCCGCGAATATTTATTTTGCCTTCGCTACCCATTCCGCCAGACTTGCGAACTTTCACACCAGACGCAGAATTAATTGCCTTGGAAACGCTCTTGCTCGTATTTTGCAATTCAGCGGCATCAATCGTAGAGACTGTTTCTACCTGTTTTGCAATGGCAGCCTGTTCCGCTTCGGATTCCGTTTCAACCGAGAGTAAATCCAGCTTCGTCACGTCTTCGGAACTTGTGGAAGCGCCCGCAGCATTTACTTCAGAAACGCCACCATTGGAAGCATCAGTCGCATTGCTTTCCGCGACGGGTTCATCAAAATCTTCGAACGAAGTAACTTCGTCATCCTGCGCATAAGCAGAAACAACGGCAAATGCCGCAAAAGCGGCAAAAACAGTAGCAAACTTACGAATATTCATCTTCAATAAAACCCAGAACTACTTTTTACAAGAAGGAGATTCCCGGTCAAGCCGGGAATGACACAACACTGTCATGCCCGCCTCCAAGCTCTTTGATCACTTAGTGAGCATGATCCGCGTATGGGGAGGGCATCTCCAATTCATTACTTCAACGGAACAATCCACATCGGGATTTGTTCGGCTTCAGCAATTTTCTTAGCCTTATCCGTCTTCGGATCATAGCGGAAGTATGCATTGCCATCTTCTTCAGTAGAGACCGCAAAAATTACGTTGCCATCATCTTCCACATACTTGCCGTAGCTTGCCCAGCTCGAAGAATAACCAATCGGCAAAGCCTTGATCTTCTTCTTGGCAAGGTCAACCTGCACCGGCTTGCAAGTGTTATTGTGATAGCTATCCATGTCCGTCCAGGTCTGCTGCAAATCAACCATCACGTTCAAGAAAGCATAGACATAGCCATCTTCCGACGGGAACGTTGCCGGAGAGAGATACTTGAAGTTACCCTTTTCCGTAAGGTTCTTGATGCCAACTTCTTCGCTGACCTTCCAAACATACTTTTCGTCGAACTTGGTTTCACCCACCTTAATGCGGAGGAAACCATCAACCTGGCCCGGAGCGTAGCCCCAAGAAGCGTTACTGTAGCAGTAGATATAGCCATCAATAACAGTAAATGCCTGGTTCTGGGAGTCATCCAAGGAACCCACGGCAGCAATGCGGTCATCCTTAGCAACAGCGACGACTTCGTCCTTCTTGACATCGATAATGGCGACCTGGGCTTCATTACCCGTAGCATAATCGCTCACATTCTGCAAAAGACCCACATAAAGGCGGTCGTCAACAATCACGCCAGTTCCCGGGCTCACCACGAGAGCGTCCTTATCCTTGTACTTGGAAAGGTCAATGGCGCCCGTCTTCTTCATGGTTTTCGGGTTGATGATGATCAAGGAATCAAGCATGCCGCCCAAATAAGCCTTTTCTTCGTTCACAAAGTAAATGTGGTTTACCCAAGTTCCCGGGAGAGAAAGCTTTGCAGTCACCTTGCCAAGCTTGTTGTTTTCAGTCAGGCTATAACGGGAAATAGAACCAACATCCAAATCAGCGATGAACAGAGAATTATCATAATAGACAACGCCTGCACGCGTACCGACTTCGACAAAGTCCTTGCCCAGATCATCTGTGTGATCGAGGGACATTGTGCCGATAAACATCGTTTCGCCGGTCGAAATGGAAGTCGCAAATTCGCGCTTGTAATCATCCTTTTCAGAATCAGCGTTACTCGAAGAATCGCTACCGCAGGCGGCAAAAAGGCTTGTAGCAAAAGTAAGTGCAATGAGTTTTTTATTCATACAGTTCTCCTAGGGTTATACACCTTTCAAGTTTCGCCCGCATTTTAGAAATCCCAAAAGACCGCCTCAACTCCAAATGGACTCAAACCAATCCAAAAAGTTAGATATGACTAATATAACCTTTAAAACAAGACCTCAATAAATTAAAATTGGTGCGAAAAACAAACAGAAGGTAACTATGAGTGTTTTCAAAAGACTAACACCTTATATGCAATCGCGAAAAATTTTATATCCGTTTGCACTTTTATTTTCATCATTGAGTTCCATCGCAGGGATCGCTCCCTTTATATATGTATGGCTCATCGTCCGTGAATTATTCGCTGACACAGGTAATATTTCATACGACATGGTCAAGCATTACGCATTGATGGCCGTCATTTTCTCCGTCATAAGCATCGTGCTCTATTTTTCAGCGCTCATCTGTTCGCACTTAGTCGCCTTCCGCATCGAAGGCAACATCCGCAGAATCACCATGAAAAAATTGCTCAAGCTCCCGCTTGGCTTTTTCGACAAGAATCCCACCGGACGCATCCGCAAAATCATTGACGACAACGCAGCCGTCACACATACATTCATGGCGCACGAGCTTCCGGATTTGGCAGGAACCATCGTCGTTCCCATCGCCTCGCTCGTATTGTTGTTCATTTTCGATTGGCGTCTTGGCATCGCATCACTCGTCCCAATTGCCTACGCCATCATCACGCTCGGCTCCAAGATGAACAAGAGCAAGGACTTTATGCAAAAATACATGAAGTCTCTCGAAGACATGAATACAGAAGCGGTCGAATACGTGCGCGGCATCCCCGTTGTGAAAGTTTTCCAGCAAACTATTTATTCCTTTAAGAACTTCTATAAAACAATTGATGATTACCACCAAATGGTCACTGCATATTCTAGCAGTTGGAAGTTCATCATGTGCTCTTACACGACGCTCATCAACGGCGTCGCCCTCATCCTCGTCCCCACAACATTCCTCATCGCAACGAGTTCAGGCAACATTGCCGCCACAATCGTGGACTTGATGCTCTACGTTCTCGTGACCCCCGTTTTCTCGCAGTGCGTCATGCGCAGCATGTACTTGAGCCAAGCCGTAAACCAGGCAAAACTCGCCATTGGTAGCATTGAATCGTTAACAGATTACCCAGAACTTGCTACACCGACAAACCCGCAAGAAGTCAAGCATTTTGATATTGAATTCAAGAATGTCAAGTTCACCTACCCCGGCACAGAAAATGAAGTCCTTCATGACATTTCATTCAAAATAAAGGAAGGCGAAACAGTCGCACTCGTTGGTACATCTGGCGGCGGCAAGAGCACCATTGCAAAACTCGTCCCGAGATTCTTCGACGCCAACGATGGTGAAATTTTAGTCGGCGGCGCGCCCATCAAGGAAATACCCCAAGAAGTCCTCATGAAAAACACATCATTCGTTTTCCAGAATACTCGACTCTTCAAGAAGAGTATTTTGGAAAACGTCCGTTACGGAACTCCTGAGGCATCCATTGAAAGCGTCAATAAGGCACTCGATCTCGCCCAATGCCGCGAAATCATTGACCGCCTGCCCGAAGGCATCAACACCGTCATCGGTAGCAAGGGTACATACCTCTCCGGTGGCGAACAGCAGCGAATCGTCCTTGCCCGCGCCATTCTCAAGAACGCACCGATCGTCGTTCTTGACGAAGCGACCGCATTTGCAGACCCCGAAAACGAAAGCCTTATCCAGCAAGCACTGCAAACGCTGTCGAAGGGCAAAACAGTCTTGATGATTGCACACAGACTCACAAGCATCGTGAATGCCGACCAGATTCTCGTCGTACAAGGTGGCCGCATCGTGGAACGCGGCACGCACAAGGAACTCATCGAAAAGGGCGGCATATTCGCCAAGATGTGGCAAGATTACCAGCAGTCCGTCAGCTGGACTATCGGAGGCAAGAATGTATAACTGGATCAAAAATCGCTTTGTTCTCTCTGATGAAGGTACAAAAACATTTATCAAAGGCGTATTTTGGACAACGTGGCATTACCTTTCGTTAATGCTCCCGCTTTCGTTCGTATTCCTGTTCCTCAAGGAATTCATGGCGAAGCTGAAAGAACCAGAGGCAATCACCTTGGATTTTTGGCAATATTTAGTCATCGCGGTCGTCATTTACCTTGTCATGTACTTCATCTATGCGCTCTCTTACGACAGCACATACGAATCCGTCTATTCGGAATGCAAAAAACGTCGCATCACGCTTGCCGAAAAGTTGCGCAAGCTCCCGCTCGCCTTCTTTGGCAAAAAGGACCTTTCCGACTTGACTTCGACTATCATGAACGACGTGAACGCCCTTGAAATGATTTTCTCGCACGCCGTTCCTGAAATTTTTGCAGTCGCCGCGATGCTCGTTATCTGCGCAGTCGCACTCATCATTTACAATCCGTTGATGGCAGCAGCACTTTTGTGGGTAGCACCATTTGCAGGATTGCTCATTTACTTGTCCCGCAAATTACAGTTCAAAAACTTCAAGCACACCTACAATGCGGCCCGCGTCATTACCGAAGACATTCAGGAAAGCCTTGAAAACATTCAAGAAATCAAGTCCTACTGCGAAGAAGAAAGCGTCTGCAAAGCATTGGACGATCACTCCAAATTCTATGAACATTCCCAGATTAAAGGCGAATTCATGTCTGGTGTCATCTTGAACGGCGCCCAGATTTTCTTGAAACTCGGCCTTGCTTCCGTCCTCATTTTCGGTTCCATCCTCCTTGCTCAAGACAAATTGAGCGTATTTGATTACCTCGTGTACATCGTCTGCGCATCGACGATTTACAGCCCCATTTATCTCGTTCTAAACAACATGACGGAACTATTCTTCTTGGATGTTCGTCTCAAGCGATTCAAGGAAATGGACGATATGGAAGTCCAGCGCGGTTCCACAAAGTTTGAGCCCGCTGATTATGACATTGAATTCAAAAACGTTGATTTCTACTACAACGAAGAAAAACAAGTTTTGAAGAAGGCTTCGTTCACCGCCAAGCAAGGCGAAATCACCGCACTCGTTGGCCCCTCTGGCAGCGGAAAGACAACCGCAGCAAAGCTCGCCGCCCGTTTCTGGGACATTCAAGGCGGCACCATCACGCTCGGCGGCCAGGACATCTCAAGAATCGATCCCGAAACGCTCCTCAAAAACTTCTCCATCGTCTTTCAGGATGTCGTGCTGTTCAACACCTCCATCCGCGACAACATCCGCATCGGTAAGCGCGACGCCACCGACGAAGAAATCCTGCGAGCCGCAAAACTTGCAAACTGCGATGACTTTGTCCAAAAGCTCCCGCAAGGCTACGATACAGTCATCGGCGAAAACGGCGATACACTCTCCGGCGGCGAACGCCAGCGAATCTCCATCGCCCGCGCCATCCTCAAGGACGCCCCCATCGTGCTCCTTGACGAAGCCACCGCAAGCCTCGACGTCGAAAACGAATCCAAGATTCAGCAGAGCATTTCAAAACTCGTGCAGAACAAGACCGTCATCATCATCGCCCACCGCATGCGCACTATCGCCAATGCAGACAAGGTCGTGGTGTTGCAAAACGGTCAAGTCGTCGAAACCGGCTCCCCCGCAGAACTCAAAGCGAAAGGCGGCCTCTTCGGCAAAATGCTCAAGCTCCAAGAAGTAAATTAGAACTCATTCAATAACCACCTACTAAATTGCCCCGGAGTAATCCGGGGCAATTTTCTTAACATATTCTTGTCATTCCCGCCTCCGAGCGGGAATCTCCATTTTTGTTCAGCGCCCCACTCAAATGTATTGCTTTTGTGCGGACAAATATGTATATTGAATAACATGAACAAAACCGCAAATTTATACGCCCGCATAGAGCCCGATGTCAAAGAACAAGCTGAAAACATCCTGGAAACTCTCGGTATATCCGTTTCCAGCGCTATCAACATGTTCTATAAGCAGATTATTCTGCAACAGGGAATTCCCTTCGATGTGAAGCTGCCTAAAGCTCCCGAAAATGCCGCTAAATGGTCAAAAGAGCGCCTCGACACGGAACTCGAAAAAGGATACAATGACATGCTGAAAGGTCGCACCCGCCCTGCAGCGATGGTCCTTTCCGATGTCAAGAAAAAATACAAGGTATGAATTTCAAAGTTTTCTTTTCTTCTGCCGCACAAAACGACATCGAGCAAATCTTTGATTATATCAGCATAACTCTTTGTTCGCCTATTGCAGCGAAGAATCTAATGGGAAAATTTCAAGAATCGGTTAACACATTATCCGATTTTCCTGAAGCATTCGCCTTATGTCAAGACGAACCTTGGTTTTTACGCGAAGTGCGTTCAATACCAGTCGGAAACTACCGACTTTTTTATCATGTCAATCACGACAAGCGAGAAGTCGTCATTTTGCGCATCTTTTATTACAGACAAGAAGCGAAATAGTCTTCATTTCCCGCATTCCACGTAAGCTAAATCAATTCGGTCCTTGATAATGCAAACATCATTAAAATCTATAGATCCTCTACTATCGCCTTCAAATTTTCCTGTTTGAGCTGCTTTTTAAAGCAAACTTTCACACCTTCACTTTCCAAATTCTCAAAGAACACCTTAGCAGATTCAATCTTGATTTTTTCGCCACCGCGTAAATCAGTCTCTGCATTTTCAACGTCCTTACACTCTACGATGAGATTCAACTCATTTTTATCTTTACGACGAACGATGTACATAAAGTCAGGGCTATAAGTTTCACCCAAGATAGTGGGAATGCGAACGGTACTTTTCGGAATTTTTCCGTAAACTTCGACGCCTTCCACATCGTTTAAGATGTCGTCTTTTTCAAGTGGAGAATCATAAGCAATGCTATCATAGAGATATTTTTCAGGAACTTCGCCCACATCCATGAATTTACCAACAAGTCCCAAAGTGATAAACTCTTCGGAACTCCCATCAGCCTTGTTAAGGGTGGTTTTCTTAATGCGAGTACGCTCCACTTTTTGATAGGAAAAACGCCCCATCAACTTTTCAAGTTTCCAGCGATGGATTTCTGCGCAAATATTTTTAAGGCTTTGTTCGTTGAACATCGGCTCTCCGCCGTCTTGAACGAATTTGCATATTGCCTGGTGCATTGCGACAACAGGAACGGATTCTTTTTGCTGAATTCTCTGCAAAAATTTTCCGTAGCCGATTTTTCTTTCCACTTCATAACTGTTGCCGCTAGAATCATGCAGCTTTGCAACGCCATTTTGCGTAGTAACCTTTTGACGAATACTTTGCGCGACTGTTATTGCAAAAAGATCTTGCTTGATAAGGGCCGGCAAAGCATTCTCTAACTCGTCATTCAATTTGTCATCGAATGTGAGTAGGTAATGCTCGTTCATCTTAAGCCAAAGATTCTTCAACTGGTTATAGCGACCGCTTCTAATCTTGATTTTATCGCAGCCATTTTTCTTGTTGCGGTCAATAATTTTGCGACTTGTGTCACAAACCTTAAATAAGTCGGGGTACTCAGACGCAAATTCGTTGACCTTTTCTGGATTCACAGGGAGTCCCGGCATATCCCCTTTGCGCATCTTGACGAATTTTTTCCCAAGAAGTTCTGAAAGCAGGTCTTCTGCTTCAATTCCGTTTTTCTGAGCAAATTCTTCAATTTGTTCATCAGTGATGAACATCAACTCTTCGCGTTCACCGTTGATTTCCGCAATAAGCTTGTCGGCAAATTCCTTTTCGGTATAGTCAACGATATAGTTTAACGTAAATTCTTCGTCTGTAATGCGTTTCCCGAATTCATTTACAGGGAGGCGAAGCCCACGACCCACTTCTTGCAACTTGCTGATTTCAGAACCACTACTACGGAGTTTCGCAATTGTGAATACGTTCGGATTATCCCAGCCTTCCTTGAGCGTCCACTTGGAGAAAATAAACCTTCTCAAGTTATCCATTGAAAGTAACTTTTTCTTGTCGTGTAGGATTTCTGAAATCTCTTGAGCAACGGATTCTTCGCTACTTGAGTTATCCTGCGCAAAATAGCCGCCATGTGTTGCAGAAATATCGGTGAGCGATTTTTGCAGATATCCGCAATATGGATCTGTTTCTTTTAAACCTTCGATTTTTTTGTTGATTTCTGCTTTCAAGATTTTCTCAAACGAGCGTCGCAAAGCGCCGTTGTCATGTCGATAGGCGGAAATGTCATCAATAAAGAAGAGTGCAAGAGTTTTTATCTTGTCTTCGCGATTGAAATTCTGCTCTTCCGTCTCCAAATGTCGGCGTATTGCCATACGCATCATGGCTTCTTGATAGGTTGTAGCATACATATCAGGTGTAAGGGTGTCCCCGACCTTTAGTACCACACCATTAGAAAGATGAATTTCGTTCTTGTCAAAATCTTCTATGATAAGGTTTCCAAAGTTCTCATGAATTTCGGAAAGAGGAATCCCAAGAGCCAATGTCTTTCGATGTGATTTGCCAAGGGCATCTTCCCATGAGAATCTTGTTTCGCAGTTGTCCTTGTCTATTTTGGTAATCTCTGCAACCTTGACCTTGATGTTTTCCGCATCCTTTAGCGGATTGAGATGTTCCTTTGCGATTCCCTTGATAAGGTTCTTATTGAAGGATTCGTATGCATCAAGGTTATAAACTAGGTTCTTGTAATCCTTGACAATTCTCTTCTCTTTTCCTCTGCCAACAGTCATTTCGGGGAATGTCGCTCCAAAACGAATCAGCATTTGCGGACAGAGATTCATGATGGCGTCCATGGCCTTGTTTCCATCAGAAAAACGATGTGGTTCGTCAATAATAACGATGGGGCGCGTCGCTTTCAGGGCTTCTAAGGGACAGTAAAAATTGTCTATACCATAATCAAAATCGTCATTCTTGTAATTGGAATTGGTTAGTAGCGCACTATTAAGCAACAGAACAGAAATATATCGTTCTGATTCTCCAGGATTTTGATAAAACCCTGAAACCGCAGAAGGGAAAAGTTTCTTTTTCTTGTTGCCCTTTTGCTCCGATCCTTCAAATAGGCGAATTTCTGCGCCATATCCGCATGTGTCACGAAAATGCCTGCGTACGTCGGGATCTTCTATGAAGTTTTTTGCACCCGCCTTAATTGCTTTTCCGGGAACAATCAGGATAAATTTTGAAACACCCAACTGTTTGTGCAATTCATGAATAGTTTCAGTATAGACGTATGTTTTGCCCGTACCCGTTTCCATCTTAACGTCAATATAAAGGCATGGCATCGAGGCGACTCCCGCTGCTTTTTGTGCCGTGGTAAAGCCTTTCATATTGGGTTGAAAGTCTTTTTGAATTTTGCTCAATTCAGCCTGAAGCTTGGAGTCGTTTGGATAGATATCGCAGTTGGCGAAGTGGTTGAGCGAATGTTCTGCATGCAAAGTTCCTGTCAACGCAAGAATTCTTTCAATTGCTTCACGCTGGTGCGGCAGATTTTGTTCAAATTGAAATTCCATAAACACCTCAGTAACGGATTTCAAGGTGAATGTCAATGCCGTCAACGTTCTTGATGTTGGCTTTCAGCGTATCCAGTGTCGTCATGCCGAAACTGTAGCCGAAAAGAACGATATGCTTTGGCTTGAAGTTTTTATCTTCATCGTATTTTTTGAACAATTCCTTAACATGTTTGCCATCTATGCCACTATTGATGAGATAGAGATAATCATTCACCTTGTAAGCAGTATAACCGTTCAAGTCAATTTTTTCAACATTTGCATTGAACGTATGACCATCATCAACCATCCATGTAGCAAGAACTGTTTCTGCACCAAACTGTTTCAAAATTGTTGCTTCGCCGAAATTCGGATTGGGTTCAAAATTCTTGATGCTGTCAAGTGATTTTTCAGCAGGTTTTTGAATGATGTAGTGTTTAAAACCGAAATCGCATTTACTGTCGGGATGTTCTTCCTTGATTTTCGCTGCAGCGCGGCGAATTCGTTCCATGCCGATTTGGTCTATTGTTTTGTAACCAGCCTTAAAAGCTTCACTTTGCTCTGGGCATGATGCTGAAATTTGAACCACAATAAATTTACAATTACCATTTTCTTCTGCATTTTGCCGCATCACAGCATGTGCTGTTGTTCCTGAGCCACTGAAGAAATCGAGAACAATATCCGAATCTTGCAAATTTGCAAGATTCATTACTCTTGACAACAATTTCGTTCCCTTAGGATTATCAAACATACCCTTCCCTATCACTGAAGCTAATTCTTCATTATTTTCATGGGTATGACCAACATCAGAATATTTTAGAATACTCCCAGGAACGACTCCCTTCTCAGAGACCTCAGACAAATAAGTTTTTTTGTCAACTCCTCCATTTTTATTAAAATAAAGCTCATTTTGTTCATATAACTTCAACAAAGTATCTTTTGAATATCTAGGAAAACGCCCCTGAGGACATTTCCACGTAATCCCATTGCTAAAAGTAATATCATATTTTGATTTTTCCGTTCCACTTTTCGCATGCAATGGAGTAGCCTTCCAGGGTCCCTTAGGATCGTTATCGCGATTTTTATATGAAGCGTTTTGTTCTTCCGTTCTTTCCAATCGTCCTATCTTAAACGACTCTATTTTTCTAGCATAAAACAAAACATATTCATGTTGCGAAGATACATATTGAGAATCGTTTGAAACAGTATATTTACTTTCCCAAATCATATCAGCAACAAAATTTTCTTCTCCAAAAATTTCATCGCATAAAATCTTCAAATTCGCCTGTTCGTTATCATCAATAGAAATAAAGATTACACCATCATCTTTCAACAAATCACGAGCCAATTTCAAACGAGGATACATAAACGTGAGCCATGCCGCATGAGAGCGTGAACCACGCTTTCGCATATTCATAATTTTTTCAACTTGAGCATCATCATCCAAGCCCAATTTTTCTTTCAAATCTTTTTCAGTAAAATCAAAAGAATCGTTATAGACAAAGTCGTCAGAACCAGTGTTGTATGGAGGATCAATATAGATGCACTTGACTTGACCTTCATAAGAATGACGTAAGTGTTTAAGCACTTCCAAATTGTCACCCGACAAATAGAGGTTTTCGCTATTCTTATTTTCCGATTTACGATTATTTTCTTCATCAGGAGTGATAACCGTTTCTGTGTCAAGGGCGTAAAGCAGACGTGCATAATCTTTGCCCAAAAAATTGAACGTTTCGCGTTCTTCCGTCACAAGTTTCGGATCGCCCACTGCACATTCGGCCCAATAGCGGATGGCATCAGCATCAATAGAGCCGTCTTTCGCAATGACACCAGGAATCAGGGATTTTAGTTTTTTCAGAAGGTCTGCATTTGGGTTTACCCTTCCGTTTTTCTCAATAATGTCACGCACCATAACGGCTCCTCGTATAAAAGTTTACGAGTCCGCTCTACTCTGTGTCTCAATGCCCACAAAACAAAAAAGGCGTGGCATCGTTAGCACTTACCGTCACAGAGGGCTACCACACCCTTTCGCATAATAAGCACAAAACGACCCACGCCCCATACGGGACGTGAGCGTTCGTCTTATCCTCATGCGTTTTGAAAGTGGTAGTTTCTGTGGCGAGAATAAGAGACGAATCTCAAAATTTTAGTCGCTCCGCACCATTCGGTACAGAGCTATGTCAATGGGAAATATATAAACAAATCTCTAATTACACCGAATTCGGTACAATAAAAATGGCGATTTCACCATAATTATTCAAGCTATTGACGGAGAGTTCCAAAATGTCTAATTTGACAAAAGAAGAATTCGAGGCGTACCAGAAAGTGTACCATAAGGAATATGATCATAACGCCATGGTAGATGGCATTTTCGAAGAATTCGCGGACGAAATCAACGCGAAGGTGGTTTCGAGCGTTCAAGACCGCGAACGAGAAATGGCTCGCAACATGCTCGCCGAAGGTGATTCTGTAGAAAAAATTTCTAGAATCACCAAGCTTTCCGAAAGGGAAGTACTCAAGCTGAAGAAAGAACTTGAGAAAACTGAAGAAGCGAAATAGTCTTCATTTTCCGCATTCCACGTAGGCTAAATCAATCCGCCCCTTGATAACGCAATTTTCCGTTATCGTCCAGCCATTCCCTTTCAAGAAAGACTTGTATTCGTCTTCCGTCCATTCGTGCGCAAAGCGAACACCGACAAGACTCAAAAGCTTTTGCCACAAGTTTCTTTTGCCGTCAGCAGGGAATATAAAGTTCGGAGCTATCAGCACGCCGTCATCTTTCAAGACGCGGCGGATTTCCGCAAGCGCCTTCGAGGGCTCCGGGATAATGTGGAGTGCATTCGCAATCACGACGACATCAAAAGCGTTGTCCATGAACCGCAACGAAGTCGCATCAGCCACTTCAAAACGCACATTCTCCGGATTCTTCGCCTTGCGAGCCGTCTCAATCATCTTCGGAGCAAAATCAGTCGCCACCACATGATTTGCATGCGGAGCAATATGCCGCGCAATCATCCCCGGACCCGTTGCAAGCTCAAGCACATCCTTGCCCCGCGCGACCTCGCCAATTCGCCCATACATAAAATCATAAATATCCTTCTGCGAACGCATCGCGAATTCATAAACCGGCGCAAAGATATCCCAAATGTTCTTACTCATCATTTTCTCCTAAAAAACGCACTCTCCTCATGACAAGGAAAGTGCGCTAACCGATTAAAACAAAATCTAGTTATTAAAAGTTCTGTGCAACGACAATTTGCTTCCGCAAAATGGCACCATCCAAGAATTCAAACATCGTGCGGTATGCTTTATCGCGGACATCCTTACGCGAAAGGAACAAGTCGTGCATGCCGTCCGTAATCGTTACAGTCGTGACATCGTTACCCAATTTCGGAGCCCACTTTTCAAGGAGATTCACATCGAGCATGCAATCGCAACGCATGTAGTCGTCATCCCACTTGACCGTGTTCACCGTACAGCCGCTACGCATCATGAGAACAGGAGCCTTGATCTGCATTCCCGCATGGATCCACTTGATGCCGCGAGTTGTCGCACGGAGGTATCCAAAATACTGTTGTGGCCATTCATCGCTTTTCAATTTACGATTGAATTCCCACTCGCCCTTTTCACTTTTCAAAAGAGATATGTTGTACTTAGGGGCTTCCTGTTTCGGAGCGGGTGCATCGGGCAACAACAGCGCAATATCCGAGAATACAGGGAACGCCACATTGCGGACAAACCAGCTATTTTTATAATCCAGGAACGGACTATTCAAAACGAGAGCTGCAAAATCTTCGCTATTACGTTCATTCAAGTAATTCGGCGTGATCAACCCACCCTGCGAATGGCCGAGAATGACAAACGGCAATTTTGCATTTGAGCCTTTCGCAGCAATACTCTTGCTAAGCGCAATAGCCGCATCCAATTCCGCATAGTATTCCTTGACGCTACGCATATCCGAACGCGGCTCGCCTTCACTATACGAACGACCATTGTAATGCAAGTCAATTGCAAAGAACGCAAAACCCGCAGAATCCGATTTTTCCGCAAGTTCTTCCTGGAAGAAGTAATCATTGTAGCCATGCACGTACAAGATAATTCCACGCGGATTCGGTTCATGCCTCAACGCACGCGGAGAACTTCCGTAAGGATATTCAATCAGCGTCGCATGGAAATCTTTATCATACGGCTTTACGTCAATCGGATAAACCTGATAAGGTTCGCCAAGTTCCGGGTCCACAGCCTTCAGCGGCAAAGCGTTATCAATAACAGTCTGCAATGTAGCAGCCGAGAGTTGCTTACTGTAAGCCTCATCTCGTTTCTTTTCCTTGCAAGCTGCAAGGCACGCATTTGCAGAAGTTGTAAAAAGCAATACGACAGAGGCCGCGACAACAAAAGACTTTAACTTATTCATGCGTCTACGATACAAAAATGTAATCGTTTACGCTACTCCAATTAGACCTTCAAAACTCCAGCGCGTTTTTTGAAATTGTCAAGTTTTAATACTATCTTTTTTCGTATGACTCAACCTATTTTACCCATTATTCAAGGCCTCACCATTCCGTTTTTAGGGACGGTTCTCGGCGCAGCATGCGTGTTCTTTATTCGCGGGCAGATGAAGCAGAACCTCAAGCGCGGACTTTTAGCATTTGCGGCTGGCGTCATGGTAGCGGCATCCGTCTGGAGTCTGCTCCTCCCGGCCATCAGCGCCAGCGAACATTTGGGGAAATTATCATTTGCACCCGCCGCAGTCGGATTTTGGGCAGGTATTTTATTTCTATTCATTTTGGATAAAATCACACCGCATTTGCATTTGGGCAGTCAAACTCCCGAAGGTCCGAGAGCAAAACTTAAACGCACCACGATGCTCACGCTCGCGGTAACGCTCCACAACTTGCCCGAAGGCATGGCAGTCGGCATCGTTTTCGCAGGTTGGCTTTCCGGGAATGTCGCCATCACGCTCTCGGCCGCATTCGCTCTTTCCATCGGTATCGCGATACAAAACTTCCCTGAAGGAGCAGTCGTTTCGCTCCCGTTAAAAGCCGAAGGCGCGACACGCAAAAAAGCATTTGCACTCGGAGCGCTCTCCGGAGCTGTCGAACCCATCGGAGCCTTGATTACCTTAATCGCCGCCGAAATCCTTTCGCCATTTATGCCCTACCTGCTCTCGTTTGCGGCAGGCGCAATGATTTACGTTGTCGTTGAAGAAATGCTCCCCGAAGTGAGCGAAGGCGACCACTTTGACGCAGGCACTATCCTCTTCGCCGTCGGCTTCACGCTCATGATGGCACTCGACAGCGCACTTTAAAATCAAGCAAACAATTCTTTTATCGAAATAACCTTGTAATTGCCCAGATTTTTTATTTTCTTCTTGACTCCAGCCGTGACGCCCTTTCTGGAAAAAATCCAAAAATACAAATTGTCGCGTTTAATACACGGTGCGCACGCCTGCAAGTCAGAAAGTTCAGTCTCATCAAACGCCTTTTCAGTGTATTTACATTCGCAAAGAATGGCATTATTCTCATCTTGGGCAACAATGTCTATTTCCTCTTGACGTTTCGCAAGAGGGTTATTACCCCACCAGCGTCCAACTTGTTCAGCAAAGAACGGAAGCTCGCCATTATAGGATTTTTCCATAATAAACTGCGAGCACACTCTTTCAAATCGATGCCCAATATATCCATTTAAGCTTTCAGTTGTAAACTCTCTATCGTAATAAATTTCAGGTGAAATAAGCCCATTCAACATATTCAAATGTTTATAAATAAACCTGAAATAAAAAGCAAAGTAGTTATCGTCAATGGAATAAAGCGTATTGCGAGCCTTGCCTTTTTCGCCAACAGGGATTTCTGTTTTGATAAATCCCAAATTTTGAAGGACGTTCAGGTATTTTGCAATCTTCGCCCCATCTTCTCCGACCTTCATCTTTATATCATTAAGCGTCGAAGCACCAGAATTGATAGCAAGCAGAATATTCTTATAAAAAAGCGTTTCTTTGAGTTCCATGCGAAGCAACGTATCAATTTCATTGTATAAGTAGCCCGTTGTAGAAAGGCAATTTTTGATGACGTTCTCGCGAATAGAAACGGAATCGTCAAAAAGAGAAAGGTATAGAGGAATACCGCCAAGAATTGAATAAACCGTTAGGACTTCTTCGTCACTATATTTGGGGAAAAATTCTTTAGATTCTTTATATGAAAATGGTTGCAATTTCAAATCGGCAGTCTTGCGACCATATAAAGGTTTGGTAGAATCATCAAACAAATCCTCAATAACAGAGACTTCAGAACCGCACAAAATTAAAAAAATGTTCTTTTTTTTCAGAATTCGGTCAATAGCATTCTGCAGCCCCGAATCGTATACAGGATTTGAATTGTACAAATAAGTAAACTCGTCAATAATGATATTCACACGTTTAGAAAAAGCGGCACCATCGATGAACGAGTAGACATCCTGCCAAGTCTCAAGTGAATTCAAAAAATCGCCAGCATTTAATACCCGTTTCAATTCCGTACAAAAATTACGAACATTATTGGCTTCGCTCCCTTTGTCAGCAGTAAAGAACACAGTATCCTTTTCATGAAGCGAGGCAAAGTGAGCCAAAAGAAAACTCTTGCCCACGCGCCTACGACCATGCATGATTAGCATTTCAAATTTCTTAGACCGATAAAGATCTTCAAGAAGCTTTAATTCTCTTTTACGTCCGACAAACATCTTATTTACTCCAAAGTTATTAACTTTAAAGTTATTTACTCTAGAGTTAATATAAATATTTTTCATTAGAGAATCAACAAATTCTAACAAAAACACTCTTTTTCAAGGGTATCATAAAAAAAAGACAATACATTGTCAAGTTTTTTCATGACTTTTGCAATTTTTATCAATTTTAGCCAACCAATTTTACTACTTTATATTAAGTAATTATCAATACAGTAAGGAGGATTAACATGAACAAAAAGTCTATCGCACTCACCCATGCATTGGCTATACTATTTACATCATTTGCCATTTTAGGCTGTTCAAGCGACAATTCTAGCGGGGCAAACGGAAATGAATGCGTTTTCGCAAACAACGAAAAAAGCCCACTGATTCTGGATTCAATTTCGTCATGCATCATCAATCCCGATTCAATTGAAGGACTCATCGCATTAAATAAAATCTACCTTAAATATTTTGACGGAACATGGAGACTCACATTCCCTGCAAATATCAATGATTTAAGAGACAATTACACCATCGCAACTCGCAGCGCAAACGACACGTTGATCGTTTCCATGAAACGAAAAAAAGAAAGCACAGCCGTACCCGGCCTCGCCTGCCCCGTTCTAGTCTACACTTCGCTAAAAAGAGAACTAGAAGAGAATTACCTAGCAGCTATGGGCGCTTATTCCATCATCCGCTACGACGAAAATTTCGTTACTCTGGATTCCATATCGGATTGCATCCTCGACGAACAAGAAATAAACAAGCACTACTTTTCCGACACCGCATTTGTCGAAGAAAAAAACGGGAAGAACATCATTGTTTTCCCGTCGCAATTAGACTATCCTAGAAAATATGTCAAATCAATCGGAGTGTTCATCAAAGGTGACACTCTGCAACTGGACCTTCTCGATAAAGAAAAACCACCTGAGACACCTCTGTTCTGCCCAATCAAAGTTTACGGAACGTTAAACAAACCATTCAACGGAAAATTTGTTTCGACCCGTTCAGGAGTTTACGTTTACAGTTCGATATAGTGCGGGATAATATCTTCGTAGTTCCCGTCTTTGAGCAAGAAACCCTTGGGAATCACGCCGAGCTGCGTAAATCCGAGCTTCTTGTAGAGCTTGAGTGCCGACGTGTTTGTGGCGACAACCGCATTGAACTGCAAGATCCTGAAGCCGATTTCCTTTGCCTTCGCGAGGCAATCCTTTACGAGAAATTCACCGATGTGCTGGCCGCGTTTGTTCTTCTTGACCGCATAGCTTGCATTCGAAATATGCCCGCAGCGCCCGACATTGTTCGGGTGGAGAATGTACAGCCCCACAACCTCGCCGGAGTCCGTATCAAGAGCAATACCCGTGAACGATTGCGACTTGAAAAAGGCGTCACCCGTCTGCGGGTCAAGCGCATCTTTCTGAGGGAACGCGATTCCGTCTTCGACGATATCGTTCCAGATTTCAATCGCGTCGTTGATATACTTTGTACTGTATTCTTCAATTTTAAGCATGAGAATAATCCTCTAATTTCTTTTTATTCCCCCAGCACGTGCCGGAGCGTGTCGAGGAAAAGTTCGCCCGCCCGCGTGAACTGCTGGCCCCGCCGCCAAATGATGTACATGTTGGTGGTGAGCTCGGGCATGAGCGGCCTGAAGCACAGGCGCGAAGTGCGGCTCGTATCCACCAGTCCGTCGAAAGTGAGCAGGTAGCCCGTGCCCTCCTTCGCAAGCACCGAACCGTTGTACGAAAGATCCAGCCCCACAATCACGTTCAGCCTCGAAATATCGTCGCCGAACCATTTCGGCAAATCCGCCACCATCGCCTGCCGCGACGCCATCAGCGGCTTGTCGAGCAAGTCCTTCGGCTCAATGAAATCCCGCTTGGCCAAAGGGTCGTCGCGACGCATCACCACGCCCCAGCGGTCCACCGAACGCACCGCAAGGCAGTTGTACTTTTCCAAATCAACGTTGTCTACAACCACCGCGAAATCAAAAATGCCCTTGTCCAGCTTTTCCAAGGCGCGCTCACTGTCGCCCGAATATAAGTTGTACTTAATCTTCGGATAGTCGTCCCGGAGAATCGCGATGCACTTCGAAAGAAAATTCACGTTCCGCGATTCCGCGCAGGCAATGGCGATTTCACCCACCACCTCGTCTTCCTTCAGCGACTTGAAATCCTGCACCGTCCTGTCCGCCATCGAAAGGATATCCTCCGCACGCTCCCGCAAGAGTTCCCCCGCAGGCGTCAGCCGAATCGCGTAATTCGTGCGCTCGAAAAGCTTTTCGCCCAGTTCCTCCTCCAACTCCTTGAGCTGGCGACTCACCGTCGGCTGCGTCACGCAAAGATTATCCGCCGCGCGCGAGACATTCCCCAACCGCGCCGCCTCCAGAAAATACCGCAAAACTCGAAGTTCCATACCCGAAAGCTAATAAAATTCAAGCCCCGCAGGTATGAATTTGCAAAATAATGCCCGAAAGGAATAACTGATTGCAGCCCCACATTTGTCATTCCCGCTCCATTTGTCACCCCGGCCACTGTGCCGGGGTCGCCGATTTACTACTATTTTCCACTGACATAGCCCCATTCCTCACGGTTTGGGGCGCATAGAAATTTGAGTTATTGCTCTTATTCTCGCCTTGAAAAACGACCAAAATTTTCAAATCCAACGAGAATGGGCAGACACTCACGCACCCTGTGCGTGGGTCGTTTGTGCTTACGTTGGATAGGTTTCTTGGTCGTTACCTCAAGGCGGTAAGTGCATTCGATTCCACGCCTTTTTTTGTGGATTGAATGCACCAGCATAAGGGCTAGCAAATGAGGCCCTTATGTTTGAGCAGACTTTTAACAATATCGATGACATCCTCTGGAAAGAGGGTGGTTGCAGCAACGAACTGGATTATGTGGAACAAACTTCGTGGGTCCTGTTCCTCAAGTACCTGGACAACCTCGAAGCCGAGCGCGAAGAAGAAGCCGAACTCAAGGGCGAAACCTACGAGCGAATCATTGATAAGAAATTCCGTTGGAACACCTGGGCCGCCCCAAAGACCAAGAACGGCGAACCCGACCACGCCAAGGCACTCACCGGCGACGACCTCACGGATTTCGTGAACAACAAGCTTTTCCCTTACCTCAAGAAGTTCAAGGAATCCGCCACCACGCCGCAATCACTGGAATACAAGATTGGCGAAATCTTCGGTGAACTCCGCAACAAAATAACGAGCGGCTACAACCTCCGCGAAATTCTGTGGTATGCCGACGCGCTGAGTTTCCAGAGTAGCGAAGATAAGCACGAGATGAGCCACCTGTACGAAGACAAAATTCGCAGGATGGGCAACGCAGGCCGTAACGGCGGCGAATACTACACGCCGCGTCCGCTTATCCGCACCATCGTCCGCATCATCGACCCGAAAATCGGCGAGACCGTGCTAGACCCGGCTTGCGGAAGTGCTGGGTTCCTTTGCGAAGCCTACGCCTACATGAAGCAGAAAGTCAAGAGCGTTGCCGACAGGGAAACTTTGCAGAAGAAAACCTTCTACGGACAAGAGAAAAAGGGCCTTGCCTACATCATCGGCATCATGAACATGATTTTGCACGGCGTGAACGCACCGAACATTTTGCACACGAATACCTTGTCCGAAAACATGGCGAACGTGGAACAGAAAATGCGTAAGGACGTCATCATCGCGAACCCGCCCTTCGGTGGCAAGGAACGCGCCGAGGTCCAGCAGAATTTCCCCATCAAGACAAGCGAAACAGCCTACCTCTTTATGCAGTATTTTGTCAAGTTGCTCAAGGCGGGCGGCCGCGCGGGCATCGTCATCAAGAACACATTCCTTTCAAACACCGACAACGCGTCGGTCATGTTGCGCAAGGAACTCTTGGAAAACTGTGACCTGCACACGATTCTCGATTTGCCGAGTGGCGTGTTTACGGGCGCTGGCGTAAAGACCGTGGTGCTCTTCTTCGAAAAGGGTCGCCCCACCGAAAAAATCTGGTACTACCAGCCGGACTTTGGCCGCAACCTGGGCAAGACGAACCCGCTTACCGAAGATGACCTTGCGGAATTCGTGAAGTTGCAGAAGAAAAAGACCGACAGCGAAAAATCGTGGACCATAAACGTCAAGGATTTGAACCCCGAAACATACGACCTCTCGGTGAAAAATCCCAACAAGAAAACCGAAGTCGAACTCCGCGACGCCAAAACCATCATCAAGGAAATGCAGAGCTTAGACGAAGAGAATAGGAAAATCCTCGCCAAATTGTCGATATGAGAGAACTTTGTCATTCTGGAGCGAAGCGATAGAATCCAAAGTGTTAAACAAAGTGTCACCCTGAGTCCCGGAACAAGTCCGGGATAAACAATGTCGAATGGGTCTAAGCAACCGGAGAATGTTATGAGCAAATGGGAATGGAAGAAACTTGGTGAAGTTGCAAAAATTTATAACGGCAACAGCATAAATGCTAATGTAAAAAAGGAACGATACTCAAATGTAGAATCGGGATTTCCTTTTATCGCAACAAAAGATGTTGGTAATGATTCTGAAGTTGATTACGAAAATGGAATTAGAATACCTTTTGAGGAAGCCGGATTTAAAGTCGCAAGAAAGGATACTGTTTTAATATGTGCAGAAGGTGGTAGTGCAGGAAAAAAGAAATGTATTTTAAATGAAGATGTTTGCTTTGGAAACAAGCTATTTGCAATTGATTATAATAGAGAAAAACTAATTGGAAAATTTGTTTTTTATTACACTTTTGAACAATCTTTCACTGATGAGTTTCAAAAACTTTTATCGGGTATAATTGGTGGTGTCAGTTCTGCAAAATTTAAGGAAATTCAAATTCCCATTCCCCCTCTTTCGGAGCAGAATCGCATAGTCAAATTCCTTGACGAAGAATTCTCAAAAATAGACACACTCAAAACAAACGCCGAAACCAACCTCAAAAACGCCAAAGAACTATTCGAAACCACCCTTGAAAAAGAACTGAATTCCCAATCACGTCATTCTGAGCGTAGTGAAGAATCCAGTGCAGAATTGCCCTCCGGCTGGGAATGGAAAACATTGGGGGATGTTTGTGAGATTCTATCGGATTTGATTAATCCAACAGAAGAAAAGTATTTGAATATGTATCATGTTGGTGGTGCAAATATTGAAAGTGAAACAGGACGGATTATCGATTTGAAAACTTCAGAAGAAGAAGGTCTTACATCAGGTAAATTTGTTTTTGATGATTCTGTTGTGTTGTATAATAAAATTCGTCCTTATCTAAAAAAAGTTGCTCGACCTAATTTTGCTGGTATATGCAGTGCTGACATGTATCCGTTATCACCAAAAAACGGAATGCTTAAGGACTTTTTGTATTACATCTTAATAGCAAGCGATTTTACTGATTATGCAATCAAACATTCTGATCGTGCGGGGATGCCAAAACTAAATCGAAAAGCTTTGTTTGTGTATGAATTCCCCCTCCCGCCTCTTTCCGTCCAAAAAGAAATCGTCGCCCGCCTAGACAAACTCTCCGAGAACGTCAAACGCCTCGAAGCAAACTACAAGCAAATCATCGCCAACTGCGACGAACTTAAAAAATCGATTCTGAAGAAAACTTTCGAAGGAGATTCCCGGTCAAGCCGGGAATGACAGCAAGTATGAACGAGTCCGATACCAGAAGAAAGAAGATTGACCCCAAGCTGAAAGAAGCCTTGTGGGAAGTGACGCCGGACAGCGCCATTTATACGGAGCAGTCCGCTTACGAAATCGCACCGGGGCGAATCGGCCATGCCGAACGCAACCCCAAGAAAATCGACTACCTTCTGGTTTACAAGGGCATCAAGATTGCCATCGTCGAGGCGAAAAAGGACGAACTCGATGTAAGCGAGGGCGTGCCGCAAGCCAAGGAATATGCGGAACGCATGAACATCCGCTTCACGTATTCTTGCAATGGCGATAAAATCTGGGCAATCGACATGCAGACGGGGAAGGAAGGCTTTGTCGATGCATTCCCGACACCGCAAGAACTCTGGGAACGACTTTATCCTGAAAACAATCCGCTCCGCGACAAGCTGAATGCCGTTCCGTTCAACAGGGATGGCGGCAAGTCTCCGCGCTACTATCAGGAAATCGCTGTCAATAGCGTCATGGAGGCCATCTCCCGAAAGCAGGACCGCGTCTTGCTCACGCTTGCAACGGGAACGGGCAAAACCTACATCGCTTTCCAAATCTGCTGGAAAATTTTCAAGGCACATTGGAATGTCGATGGAACGGAACGCTTGCCGCGCATCTTGTTCCTTGCCGACCGCAATATCCTCTCAAATCAGGCGCTCAATGATTTCGGACAATTTGACGAAAATGCCATGTGCCGCATTACGCCGGAATCTATCGCCAAATCAAAAGGCGTGCCCAAGGGCCCGAGCATCTATTTCAGCATTTTCCAGACGATGATGACCTCGTTGAATGGAAAATTTGTTTATGAAAATTACCCCGAAGATTTCTTTGATCTTGTCATCATCGATGAATGCCATCGCGGTGCCGCTAACGACGAAAGCCGCTGGCGTGATATTCTTGATTATTTCCAACGGGCGTATCACTTGGGCCTGACGGCAACACCCAAGAAAAATGAAAATGCCAACACCTACGAGTATTTCGGAAAGCCTGTCTATGTGTATTCTCTGAAGCAGGGAATCGAAGACGGTTTTTTGACGCCTTACCGCGTGCGAATCTCTTCTAGCAATATTGACAATTACATCTACGATCCCGAAGACGATGTAGAAAGCGGCGAAATTGACCCGAACAAAATTTATACAGAAGCGGACTTCTATCACGGCAATATCAAGATTCGCGAACGCGATGAGTTTAGGGTTGAAGAATTCCTGAAACAGATTGACCCCGACGAAAAGACGATTGTGTTCGGTGCGACACAGGCCCATGCAGCCATTTTGCGAGACCTCATCAATCAGCATTCTCGCAAGCCCAACGTGAATTATTGTAAGCGAGTCACCAGTGACGATGGCGACAAGGGCGAAGCCGATTTGAAGACTTTCCAGGATAATGAAAAACTGTTGCCTACAATCCTTACGACATCGCAAAAACTCTCGACAGGTGTCGATGCCAAGAATGTCCGCAACATCGTACTGATGCGCCCTGTGAACAACATCATCGAATTCAAGCAGATTATCGGTCGCGGCACGAGACTTTTCGACGGAAAGTATTTCTTCACGATTTACGATTTCGTGGGCGCAAGCAGGAACTTTAGCGATCCCGAGTGGGACGGCGAACCGATTGTAGATACGCCGGAACCACCCGATGGTGGAAAATCTGATGGAGGCGACGGCTCTAGCGGCGGGCCACGCAAACCGAAACCTTGCAAAATCTGTGGCAATCTCCCGTGCACATGCGACGCAAACGTGAAAGAAAAAAATTGCATTGAAATTAAACTTTCTGACGGGCACGTTTTGCGCTTGCGTGCCCAGTGGGAAGAAAAGTTCATGTTCGATGGCGAACTCATAACGCTTGAACAGTTTATCAAAATTCTCTTCGGCAAGATTCCGGAGTTCTTCAAGGATAGTAAGGATTTGCGAGCCCGCTGGTCTGATCCCACGACCCGCGAAGCGTTGCTGCAGAACTTGAGCGACAACGGATTCAGCAAAGAAAGGCTCCGCCAAGTGCAAGCCTTGACGCAGAATGAAAAATGCGACCTGCTCGACGTGCTGGAACTCATCGCTTACAACAAGAGTCCCATGGAGCGCGCCGAAAGAGTCCGCCTGATGCACGAAGAAATCCTGAACGAAATATCCGAAAAGCAAGTCCCCTTCATGGAATTCGTCTTGCAGCAATATGTGGAAAACGGAGTCGATGAACTATCATTGAATCAGCTGCCCGAACTCGTCAAGCTCAAGTACGGCACCATCAAGGATGCCTGTGATAAAATGGGTGTGACCGGCAAGGATTTGAAGAAACTCTTCACCGATTTCCAGAAGACGTTGTACGTAGCGTAGACTTTTGAAATACGAATAACCCCAGTGGTTATGTAAAATTTCGTTATACCCCTTGCCAACTTTGGCAGATTTAGATACATTACCGCTGAACGCATCTCGCTGTTTTAAGGCGAGGTGCGTTTTTGCGTTAGATCGGCTTGTCGGTTTTGCAAGAACGCCTCAAATGTTAACTAGCCGTTTTTTGCGGCTAAATGGAGGCTAATATGGCTAAAGAAGTTATCTCTACGAAGCTGATCCAAGATGCCAAGCAAATCATCGAGACTGCTCGGGAAAATGCGGTCAGGAGTGTTGATTTCTGTCGTGTCCAGATGTACTGGAAGCTTGGTAAGCGTATTTTCGAAGAAGAACAGCATGGCAAGAAGCGTGCCGATTATGGGGCGTATATCGTGAAATCGCTTGCAGAAAAACTGGAAGCGGAGTATGGTCGTGGATTTGGTATTCGACAAATTGAGCGTGCTCGTCAATTTTTCCTATTGTATCCAATTGCGTCCGCAGTGCGGACGCAATTGAACTGGTCTCAATATAAGATGCTTATTGCTATTTCTGACCCCGAAAAACGCGAATATTACGAGCTTGAGGCGGTGAACAATTCTTGGAATGGACGCGAACTCGAACGCCAAATCAACAGCCAGCTATACGAGCGACTTTTGCTCAGCAACGACAAGGAATCCGTACTTGCAGTCGCTCGCAAGGAGCGCATCCCTGAAACCCCGCAAGAGGTCATCAAGGATCCGATGATTTTGGAATTTGTTGGGTTGAAAATGAATTCGGCCTTTTATGAAACCGATTTGGAAGGCGCGATTATTTCGCATATTACTGATTTTCTGCTTGAACTAGGAAAGGGATTTTCCTTTGTTGCCCGGCAGAAGCGGATTATGCTCGAAGACGATGAATTCTTCATCGATCTCGTTCTTTACAATAGGCTGCTTCGCTGTTTTGTGGTTATTGAAATCAAGACGAGCAAAATCACGCATCAGGATATAGGCCAACTCCAGATGTACGTGAATTACCACGACCGCATTGAAAAACTTCCCGATGAAAATCCTACCATCGGCATTCTTTTGTGCGCAGGCAAAAACGACACTGCCGTGAAAATGACTTTGCCCGAAGACAACAAGACTATCCTTGCTAGTGAGTACAAGTTGTATCTGCCCACCACCGAGCAACTGGTCGGTGAAATCAACGAAGCCAAAGAACTCGTGAAAAAATCCAAGCGAATAAAGAAATAAATTAGTGCGTCTCGCTCTTGACAGTCGCCTTCTAGTAATTTATATTTAGTGCGCAAGTGTGTAGAAAACTACTTTTCGCGCACGGTGTAAAACAAGCAAAGCCCCGCCTTTTTATGCATGTAGGCGGAGGGAGGAAAGATGAATACTAGCCAAACAAGGCCTGAAAATGTTATATTGCCATCAAGCAATATGATGTACCCCTTCATGACACTTGACGATAACGCAGAAATTGTCCATTCTGAAATGGGCAAGGACGGCCGCGTTAAGGTGTACATCGAAAAGCCCGACGCAAAAGACGGCTTCCATCGGGCGACATGCTATTTACCCTCCTATACATGGGAAGATATATTCGGTTTTTCAGATGAGGAAATCGATCGCTATAAGAAGGTGATTGAATCTACGGCTCATTTGATAATGGAATTTTCTCAGAAAGGCGGGTTCAGCAATGCCGCAAATCTTTAAGATAGGATCTTTCTGGGTTTATTTCTGGTCCAACGAAGGTGTTCCTCTGGAACCGGTACATGTCTTGCAAAATATTCTTCGGATTATTGAAGCTCGTCATGAGGATGTTGTTGCGAAATGGATTGCTCATTTCAACGAAATATCGTATTTCTGCTAGAAAGAACTAAAAGGATATGATTCGGAAGTAATCTCTGTATGTAAGGATACCTTACTAACAAAAAAAATGTAAACCCGAATGCCCCGCCTTTTTATGCATGTAGGCGGAGGGAGGAAAGATGAAGAATAGCGGTTTGTTGCCGTCGGGTGAAGTTGACGGCGAGAAGAACGAAATCATCGTGTATCAGCCGGAAGGGGGCGAATTTCACATTGAAGTTCGCGTGGATCAGGATACTGTCTGGCTGACGCAGGCGCAGATGGCGGAGTTGTTTTCGACATCTCGAACGAACATCGTTGAACATATTAGCCATATTTACGAAGAAAATGAATTGGATTTGGAGTCAACTTGTCGGAAATTCCGACAGGTTCAGATTGAGGGAAATCGCAGGGTCAATCGCCAAATTCCTTTTTACAATCTTGACATGATATTGTCTCTTGGCTACCGAGTTAAATCTGTAGTTGTAACTCGGTTCCGTCGCTGGGCCAATAAGGTCCTCAAAGAGCACATGTTGAAGGGCTTTAGCGTAAACCAGCGCCTTGTCGCTTATGCCCAAGCGAAATCCCGGAGTGAACGCGATAATCTATTCCGCCCGCATCAATCAGACGATGAAAGCTGAATGCGAACGGCTGAATCGGCAGTGCCCGCCTGTGAAATTGCGGACGATGCGCGAAGTCCACGACCGGTTCATTGTCGTTGACGAGACCGTTTACCACATCGGAGCTTCGATTAAGGATTTGGGCAATAAACTCACTGCGTTTTCAGTGCTTAGCCTTTTGACCAAGCAGCAACTGTTGGATATGATCAAGTAGCCCCGCCTTTTTATGCTGCTTAAATCTATGCCTTATAAGCATATCTAGTTATGAAAACAAAGTATTTGCAATATCTGAAAAAAGAGGTATATTTGAACATGTAAAGACTTCAACCGAGAGGAACCTATGAAAAAAGTATTGTTCTTGTCCAGCAGCTTGCGCAAGGGGAGCAACTCCGAAACTCTGGCGCAGGAGTTCGCGAAGGGTGCCGCCGAGGCGGGCAACAAGGTGGAATTCGAGTCGCTACGCGGCAAGAAGATCGGTTTTTGCATGGGCTGCCTCGCTTGCCAGAAGAAGGGCAAGTGCGTCATCAAGGACGACGCTCCCGCCATCACCAAGAAGATGGAATCGGCTGACGTCATCGTGTTCGCGACACCGATTTACTATTACGAGATGAGCGGCCAGCTCAAGACGATGCTCGACCGCGCGAATTCCCTCTATTCCAGCGATTACAAGTTCCGCGAAATTTATCTGCTCACATCTGCCGCCGACACCGATGCGAAGGCCATGAACATCGCAAAGCGCGGCATTGGCGGGTGGATCGCCTGCTTTGACGGCGTGAAGCTCAAGGGCGCTCTCTGCGCCACGGGTGCCGAAAGCGCTGGCGATGTCAAGAAAGATTCCGCGCTCCTGAAAAAAGCGTTCGCCATGGGAAAGAAAGTTTAATAAGGGGGGGGGCAACTATGAAAAAAGGAATTCCTCATGAAGCAAGTTTTTGACACTGCCGACCTGAAATGGACTCGCGAACCTGCAACTTACAAAGTTGGCGAGGATGAAATTTGCATCGTGACCGATCCGCATACGGATCTCTGGCAAAGAACTTATTACCGTTTTCGCAACGACAATGCGCCGGTTCTTCAGATTGAAACGGAGGAAAAATTTTTCTCGTTTGTCATGAAAACAGATTTTTCTGGAAGTCATCATCGCTTCGATCAGTGCGGAATCGCTATGTATCTTGATTCTGAAAATTGGCTGAAAGCATCTGTTGAATACGAAAATGAAAAATTCCAGCATCTTGGTTCGGTTGTAACCAACCACGGTTATTCCGACTGGGCTACGACTGCTATCAGTGCCGAAATTAAAACGATGTGGTTCCGCTTTAGCCGTCGAGAAAGTGACTATTGCGTAGAATGCTCGCAAGATGGAAAAAACTTCACGCAAATGCGCATTTGCCACATGTGGGAAGGTGCTGGTAAAATCCGCTTTGGTATTTACGCTTGTAGCCCTGAAGATTCCTCGTTCTTGGCAAAATTTTCAGACTTTGCATTGACGGAATGCCTGTGGAAAGCTCACGACGGCCAGCAACCTGATTGAATTTGTTTATTAAATATCCATGCCTAAAAAGCATAACAAACCATAGTAAATAAGCAATTGCTATTGTACAGGGAATAAATAATATTAAAAATGTAAAGGGAGATGTCCGCCTGCGCGGACATGACAAGAAGAGTTGAATTTTTAAATAGGAGATAAATCATGAAATCCAGATTCTTTAAAGCGGCGCTCGCCGTGGTTTCCGCATGCACCCTGATGGCATGTACCCCCGAAAAAGAAAACAATGCTGCCGCGCAAGGTGCCGCCACGCCGGCCGCGCAGTCGGCAACAGAAATAGCCTCCACAGCACAACAGACAAAGGACGAAAATATGAACAAGCTCACGCTCACCGCCGAATGGGACAAGGTATTCCCCAAGAGCGACAAGGTCGAACATTCCAAGGTCACTTTCAAGAACCACTTTGGCATTGAACTCGCCGCCGACATGTTCGTGCCCAAGGATACGAGCCTCAAGGTGAACGGCAAGTTCCCCGCAATCGCAGTCTCCGGCCCGTTCGGAGCCGTCAAGGAACAGTCCAGCGGCCTTTACGCCCAGCAGATGGCGGAACGCGGATTCCTGACCATCGCATTCGACCCGAGCTTCACCGGCGAATCGGGCGGCGAGCCGCGCTACATGAACAGCCCGGACATCAACACCGAAGATTTCATGGCGTCTGTAGATTTCCTCTCGACTCGCGACAACGTTGACCCGGAACGCATCGGCATTATCGGCATTTGCGGCTGGGGCGGCATGGCGATTAACGCTGCCGGCATCGATACCCGCGTAAAGGCGACGGTTGCCTCGACCATGTACGACATGAGCCGCGTAACCGCGAACGGCTACTTCGATTCCGCAAACAACGCCGACGCCCGTAACGAAGCCCGCAAGGCATTGATGGCCCAGCGCACCAAGGACTTCAAGAACGGTACGTATGACCTGGCTGGCGGCGTGGTGGACCCGCTCCCGGACGACGCTCCTTACTTTGTCAAGGATTACTACGCCTACTACAAGACCCCGCGCGGCTACCACAAGCGTTCCCTCAACAGCAACAAGGGCTGGGCCGCCTCCGCAGGCACCTCGCTCATGAACACGAAGCTCCTCGCATACGCCGACGAAATCCGTAACCCGGTGCTCATCATCCACGGCGAAAAGGCCCACAGTCGCTACTTCGGCGAAGGCGCATTCGAAAAGATGACCGGCAAGAAGGCGAACGTCCCCGCAAAACTCGACGCCACCAAGAACTGGAGCAAGACCGTCGGCAACAAGGAACTCCTCGTTATCCCCGGAGCCTCCCACGTGGACCTCTACGACAACCTGGAAAAAATTCCCTTCGAAAAGCTGAACGAATTCTTCAAGACAAACTTGAAGTAAAAGTGATCGCTTAAACAAAAAGCGGCCTGCGAAATGCGGGCCGTTTTTCACGCCAGCGTGTAGCTTTTATCCAGCAATTTCTTGATTTCGGTTAGCGACACAGTCCCATCAAGGATGATCGTTACCCAGCTTTTCTTGTTCATGTGGTATGCGGGGAGGTAGCCGGGCTTTTTCAGGAGTTCCGGCAATTCCTTCGGGACTATCTTGAAGTTCGCCACTTCGATTATCTCGTCGCCTTTGAGGCCAACTTTTGATTTTTCGACAGTCCCCAATAGGCAATACCATTTCTTGTTTTCGTGCTTGCGGATGGCGGCGAATTGCGGAAACCGTTCCCACAGATATTCGGGCTTGTCTCCGTATTTTTGTTCCGCGTAGCCAATCAGGTCGTTTGCTGATTTCCTTTTAAAAATCTGCGTTTCGAAACATTCGCTGATAAATTTATCCGTAATAGTGAAAACTTCTTTGCGGATGCGGCCCACGAGGGCTCCCTGCACTGACAGCACCGAAAACAGTAAGTATTCTTCGCCGGAATCGTTGTCGAACACCTTGACAGAAACTTTCTTGCCCCGTCCCACTCTGATTTCCAGACGGAATTGCCCGCCAAGTATTTCGCGGACGAGCGCATAGTTTGGCCCTTCCTTCGTGAACCCGAACGGAATGAGCTTCTTGACAAGGAGTTTCTTGCCGTTGAATTGTTCTTCGATGCCTGTCACAAACGAAAAGATAGATAAAATTATTTTTTTCGCCTTTGTCAAGAACTTGCCAACGGAAAAATTTTTTCCTAAATTCGCTTGCGAAATCAACGTGTAGCGGTCCCGCATAAGTCCAGTTGTAAGGCTTTGCGGGCTTTTTTTATGGCGATTCCGTGCGGTTTCGTCAAGAGGAATTTATGAGCGGAAAACAGAAATTCACTTTCCTTATGCTGCTGCTTGGACTGCTTTCGGCATTTGGTCCCTTCGTGACGGACCTTTACTTGCCGGCCCTCCCGAGCCTTGCCGATTACTTTGCAGCAAGCCCCTCGATGGCACAGCTTAGCCTCACCATGAGCATGCTCGGGCTTTCGGTGGGGCAAATCTTTGTAGGCCCGCTGAGCGACAAGTACGGCCGCAAAAAGTTGTTGCTAGTTTGTCTGTTGCTTTTTGTTTGCGGGACAGTCGCCTGCATTGTCGCGCCGAACATCGTAACCTTCAACGTGTTTCGTTTGTTGCAGGGCATGGCGGCATCCGGCGGCATTGTGATAGCGCGTTCCATTTCGGCGGATTCCTACCGCGGCCCGGTGCTCACCAAGTTCCTTGCCATGGTGAGCGCTGTGAACGGAGTCGCCCCGATTATAGCCCCGGTGCTAGGCGGATTCTTGCTGAATTTCATGAGCTGGAAGGGTACTTTTGCGGTGTTGCTTCTGTATGGGGCGCTGCTGCTCTTTATGTCAGGGAAATTCCAGGAATCGCTCCCGGTAAAACGCCGCAGCAAAAAATCTGTCTTTGCGAGCTTTAGCTTGTATGCAAAAGTGTTCAAGAACCGCGCCTACGTATCGTATTTCTTGGTATGCACATTCCCAATGATTATCTTGTTCGGGTATATTGCGTCTTCGCCGTTTATCTACCAAAAAATCTACGGCCTTTCGCCTGTCGGCTTTAGTCTGTGCTTTGCGCTGAACGCCGTTTTCACGGCCATCGGTTGTGCGTTGTCGGGTAAAGTCGGCAACGAATTCAAGGCCCTTAAAATCGCGGGTATGGGAATGTTCGTTTTCGCAATTGCTGTTGCTGCCGCACTCATGACGCACGCTTTACTCCCGCTTCTGCAGGTCGCCTTCATGGGGCTTACGTTCATGTTCGGCATGAGTCAGCCTCCTGCAAACGCATTGGCATTGAATGCGGAACGCGCAAATGCAGGCACCGCAGCCGCGGCCATCGGGGCATCGGGCTTCTTGATGGGCGGAATCGTTTCTCCGCTGGTCGGCATGGTCGACATTGCCACAAGTGTCTCGATCGTCCTAGTTGTGGGTGCCGTTTTGACGCTTATTTCTGTTCTCGCCATCGGTTCACTATGCGCAAAAGGCATAGTGAGTCATAGCAAATAAGTATTTTGAATCGCTCGAGCAATTATTTATATTGTGTATATGCGAAATTTTGTCCTTATAACGTTGTTCTTTCTGGTAGCCTGCAGCGATGCGGCGAGCCATTCGACGCAGCCTGAAGCTCAGACGCCGAAATCGTCCGCCAATTCATCGGCCCAAACGGAGGCTCCCGTGAAACTCAAGATCCATGTGAACGACACCACCTTCACGGCAACGCTCGAAGAAAATTCCTCGGCCAAGGCCTTCGCCGAATTCCTCGCGCAGGGCGACATGACGCTCGACATGCGCGACTACGGCAGCTTCGAGAAGGTGGCTGACCTGCCGCGCAGTTTCCCGCGCAACGACAAGCAAATCGACACCGACGCAGGCGACATCATCTTTTACCAGGGCAACTCCATCACCATTTACTACGACAAGAATTCCTGGAACTTCACACGCCTCGCCCGTATCGATAACGTGAACAAGAAGCGCCTCCAGCAGATCCTCGGCAAAGGGAACGTGAAGGCTACATTCTCGGTGGAATAGATTTTCAGTATGCGTTGCGCGCATACTGAGCATGAAAATTAAGCATTTTGAGCACTCCGCAAAAATATTTATATTATACGCAAAGCATTTCGGAGTGGCAAAATGAAACTCAAGTTTTTAACAATGTTTTCAATCCTTGCGCTCGCTGCGAGCGTGTTTGCGGAGAGTGCCATGAGCAACATTACGGTAAACCTGCGCTATACGGGTAAGAACGGGGCGGCAAAGAAGTTCGCCGAAGAGATGGTTTCTAGCGGGACTGTGGCGAAAATCCGTGCCGAGAAGGGCAACATCCGCTACGAATATTTCCAATCGCTGGACGATCCCGAGACCATCTTGCTGATTGACGCGTGGGAAAGCCAGGCAGCCATCGATGTGCACCATGCTTCGCCCATGATGAAGACGATTGCGAAACTCCGCGACAAGTACGACTTGAAAATGACTGTCGAACGCTACACGCCCGACAATACCATGCCCAAGACCGACGAAAAATTCATCAGGAAATAAGTCGCGAAAATGCAACGCCCGCGCGCTATTTCATTAACTTAACCTTGAAAAATTCCACGTTCATTTCGCGATCGGCGAGCGGCACAATCTTGCGATCCTTGGGAATTTCGTAATCGAACTTCTGGTCCGAAACGAATGTCAACAGCGAAGATTGTTCGATTAGCTTTGAAATGCCCTTCGTGCTGTCGTGCTTGATGAAGGTGGCGTCGGGAATCTTCTTGCGCTTGACCTGCTCCCAAAACCCTACGTTGCTGCGCTGGATGATGGTTTCGCCCTTGAGTTCCCGAAGCCGGATGGACTTGCGCTTCGCAAGCGGGTGCTTTTTCGGGAGCGCAATCGAGAGCCGCTCCTGCATGTATTTTTCGGCACGGTATTTCTTTGCACGGGGGGCCTTAAGCGTGATGCCGATATCCGCCGTGCCCTCGTTCAAGGCCTTCAGCACGCCCGCCTCATTGTCGATAATCTCGTAAGTGACTTGCGCGCCGGGGTATTTCTCCTGCAGTTCCTGCACCATCCGCATGGCGGGGAGGATGGCCACCGACGCGATAGAGAACGTGCGCGTGGCCCCCTGCGGGCTTACCTTTTCCATCATCTCGCCTTGCAAATCCATGATGCGCTTAGCGTATTCGGCGACCGTGCGTCCCTTCTCGTTTAGCTCAATGCGGTTCTTTTTGCGCTCGAAGAGCGGAGCACCGATTTCATCTTCCAGCTTCTTGAACGCGCGACTCACCGCCGGCTGCGAAGTGTAGAGCTTGTCTGCAACGGCCGAAAGCGTCCCGTATTCCAGGAACCCGGCCAGCAATCGCAAAATGTAGGTCTCGACAAACATAAAAATCCCCTTTTGGGGAGAATATAATAAATCCGCTATGCGTTTCACGCATAGTGGGCATAAAAATTACGCATTACGCGGCTGTGCTGGATTTATTTATATTATAGACAACCGGTTCAAAGGAATTTTTAACGAAAAAGGCGGATTCCATGAAAAAAATCACCTTGATTCTTTTATCACTTCTTCTAGGAGTCTCTATGGCAGCAGAAAAGAAAATCCTCGTCGTTTACTATTCCCGCGCCGACGAAAACTTCAGCGTCGGGAACATTTCCAAGGGCAATACTGAAATCATTGCCGAGATGATCGCGAAAAAGACGGGCGGCACGCTCTTGCATGTGGAACCCGCGAAGGAATACCCCAAGGGCTACGACGACTGCATCAACGTGGCCAAGAAGGAACTTGCGCAGGATGCGCGTCCGGCAATCAAGCCGGTGAACGTGAACCCCGAAGAATTCGACGAGATTTACGTCGGTTACCCGGTGTGGTGGGGCGAGATGCCCATGCCCATGTTCACCTTTTTCGAGAAGTATAACCTGAAAGGCAAGACGATTCACCCGTTCGTGACCCACGAAGGCAGCGGCCTCTCGGGTGTGCAGCGCCTCAAGAAGGTGACCGGCGCGAATGTGACCCCTGGCCTTGCCATCTACGGACACGTGGCCCAGAACGAACGCGACAAGGCCCAGAAAGAAGTCGACAAGTGGGTGAAGTAGGCTGATTGCGCCTCACTTAGGATTGCTAGTCCTCTTCTTCAATTCAGTCCAAGAGCTAGCTTTCTCTAAAATCGGCCTTGGAGAGAATGTCTCTGGCCTGTCCAATTTGCTTGAATAAAAAAAAAGAGATGAATCCTGTTCATCTCTTTTTCGTTTTACTTCATAGTTGCGTTTTTTACTTCACGTCTTTCCACTTACGGATAAGTCCGGTATACACATCCCGCAACCTGGACAGGGCAATATTGGAAACTTGGTTCTGCTTGTTGACAATCACGGCAATACCGTCTTGGGCGATGGTCTGGGAAGTTAAGACTTCCAGTTCGTTGGGTTTCAGGTTGCGGCTGGCCATGCCAATATCGCAGGTGCCTTCCTTGGCGGCTAGCATTCCCGAAGAAGAATCGTTGGTCTGAATTTCGATTTCCATTTCCGGGTTTAGGGCAGTGTAGGCTTCTTTGAGTTTTTCCATGACCGGTGACACACTGGAAGAACCTGCGATGACAATTTTGCCCTTCAGCTTTTGGGCTTGGAATTTTTTACCATCGGAAACTCTGATGTAGCCGTTTCCTTCGATAACGGCTTGGCCGTCGGCGCTAAGGATAAAGTTCACGAAGTCCTTTACGGCGTCGTTCATCTTGCCCTTGGTGGCAATGTTGAAGGGGCGGGCGATGGGGTACTTGGCGGACTTAATGTTTTCTTTGGTGGGAGCGAAACCGTCAATGCTCAGGGCCTTCACGGAACAGTTCAGGGAGCCAAGGGAAATATAGCCGATGGCGTATTCGTTACCGGCTACGGCACTCATGACGCCCTGAGTGCCGTCGATGGTAATCGCGTCCTTGGTAGTATTGTCCTTTTTCTTTCCATCTTGCTTGATAAGGGTTCCCACCAGTTCGGTAAAGGCGTCCCGAGTGCCGGAACCAGCTTCTCGGGCGATGACGGAAATTTCAGGCTGCTTGGTGGTGGCGACTTCGACGTTCTTTTCGTTTTCTCCGTTGCAGGCTGCCGTAATACCCATTACAGCTAAACTAATTACACAAGCGGTTAAAGCCAGTTTTTTCATTCTTGATACTCCTTGGTTGGTTTTGAATGATGACCACAAGTTAGACAAGCTATGTAAAGACCCAATAGCATGTAGGGTAAAATCTTTGTAAAGCCTTTACTCCTCTTTTATTCGTTACAAGAACTTCTCAAATATTTTACTTCGACCCCTCTTCAGTTTTTACAATGACAATCTAAGTTGATGCCGTCATTCAAACAGGGCTTGGCCCAAAGGAGTTCAAAATGACGATTAAGAAATCTTGCATCATCGCAGCTGTTGTTACCACTATCGGCATGGCTAGCGCCGCCGAAGAATCCAAGGCCAGCGGCTTTGACTTGACCGGAAATATTCAAACTCAGGCCTACAAGGCATTTTACGACAATGAAAAGGAAAACACTCTGGATAACTTCTGGTTTCGAGCCAATATCGGCGGAACGTACAGCTCCGAAGATTTCGATGCCAAGGTGACTATCCGCATGTACGCCCCCCACTTTAATGGAGGTGCAGACAAGTTTCAGGCCGATACCTATTACGGAAATTACAAGTGGACAACTTCCGGACTGAACTTGAAACTGGGTCACTGGAAGACGGATACGGAAGGTGCCGGTAATTTCGGTGGCTACCTGGACCAGAATCTTTCTAAGCGGGGCTTTCTAGTTCGAGATTACGCCCACGACGCCTTTGAGCTGGGCTGGAAAATGGCCGGCAACCAGCTGAACGTGATGGTGGGTACCGATGACGGTAATTTCAACAAGGGTTACCTCCGCGTAAACGACGACCTGAAATTGGGAGAAGCCCTGAAACTCGGTCTGGGTTATCGCGCCAATGTTCTTGACCCGATGCAATATAGCGCAGTCCTGACCCATGTGGTGGATTTTCGGGCCCGTTACCAGGTATCCAAGCAACTGGCGGTATACGCCGAAGCGGCTGCTATCATGACCGGCAAAGACGACAAAGTGAATGCGGCCTCCATTGAAGCGGGTGCTGCAGTAAAGCCTCTCTACAGTCAGGATACCCAGTACTTCCCGGTGTACGGCGGCGTGGAATTTCCTACCGGCGGCATTCTCGACAAGGCCTTTGCCGAAGTGGAATACGTCGCTAACCGTGACGAACTGAACGCCGATGCCGATGAATTGGGTTGGGCCGTAGGTCTCGTGAAAAAGATCGGTTCCCACGGTAAAATCCAGGCGACAGTCTATAGCGAAAACAAAATGTCCGATGTAGGCTTTAGCGCCCGCCTCACGACCTCCATCAAGTAATACCATGAAATTCAAACTATCCAGTCCATTCAAGGAACGGGCCGCGTCCACCATCTTCCTGGTCTCTGCGCTAGCAAGCATCCTGTTTGTTGCCCTAATCTGCGTGTTCCTTTTTGCAAACGGTGTCCCCGCCATTCTAAAGATAGGCTTTACGGACTTTTTGTTCGGAACGGAATGGGCCCCCACGGACGAGCCTGCGATCTACGGGATTTTTCCCATGATTCTCGGCAGCCTCTACGTGACACTGGGGGCCCTAGCCATCGGTGTCTCGGTGGGGCTCCTGTCGGCCATATTCCTGGCTCGGTTCTGCTCCGAAAGGCTCCACAGGGTGTTGAAACCCGCCGTGGAACTCCTGGCCGGCATTCCCTCGGTGATCTACGGCTTCTTTGGCTTGGTGATCATCGTCCCCTTTGTGCGGCAGCACCTTGGCGGGAGCGGTTTCAGCATCTTTACGGCGTCGATTCTGCTGGGAATCATGATTTTGCCTACCGTCATTTCCGTTTCCGAAGCCGCCCTGCGGGCGGTCCCCAACAGCTACTACGAAGGTTCCCTGGCTCTCGGGGCCACCCACGAAAGGAGTGTATTCTTCACGGTTCTTCCGGCGGCCACTTCGGGAATCGTGGCGGGTATCATCTTGGGTTTTGGCCGGGCTATTGGCGAAACCATGGCAGTGATTCTTGTGGCTGGAAACCAGGCCCGAATGCCCGACGGTATTTTCGAGGGAGTCAGGACCTTGACCGCCAACATTGTGTTGGAAATGGGCTATGCCACGGACCTGCACCGCGAAGCCCTCATTGCCACCGGTGTGGTGCTATTCTCCTTTATCCTTACTATCAACCTGCTGTTTTCCATTCTCAAGAAGAGGGTTGTCAAATGATCGGATACTATAAGCATGCGCCCTTTTCGCTGTTTCTGAGAATCCTCGTGTCCTTGGCCATCGCCATTACGGTATGCACCCTGGGGTTCCTGATCCTCTATATATTGGTGAAGGGTATCCCATTCCTGAAACCCTCCCTGTTTTCTCTCACTTACACCTCGGAGAATGTCTCTTTCCTGCCCTCCATCCTGAATACGGTTATCATCGTGTTTGGTTCTCTCCTGGTGGCAGGCCCTTTAGGAATCTGTGCTGCCATCTATACGGTGGAATACGCCCGCCGCGGAAATAAGATCGTGGGACTGGTGCGGATCACTACCGAAACCCTTTCCGGAATTCCCTCCATTATCTACGGTCTTTTCGGAATGCTGTTCTTCGTGACCTTCCTGCACCTGGGATATTCCTTGGTTTCCGGTATCTTGACCATTTCCATCATGATTTTGCCCCTGGTCATGCGCACCACTGAAGAGGCCCTGCGTTCTGTTCCAGATAGTTATCGCGAAGGTTCCTACGGCCTCGGGGCAGGTAAGCTCCGTACGGTTTTGTCGGTAATATTACCGTCAGCCGTTCCGGGAATCCTTGCAGGTGTAATCCTAGCGGTGGGCCGTGTGGTGGGAGAGACTGCCGCCCTTGTCTATACGGCAGGTACGGTGGCGGATTTTCCCAAGGGAATATTCTCTTCGGGCAGGACTCTGTCTGTTCACATGTACGAACTTTCTCGAGAAGGTTTCCATACCGGCGAGGCCTACGCCACTTCGGTTATCCTCATTCTGGTAATCCTTCTTATCAACTGGATTTCTAACAAATTTGCAAAGAAAATCGGAAAAACCTAATGACACCTAACGAAAAAATTTCTATTCAAGGAATGGATCTGTATTACGGCAATTTCCATGCGTTGAAAAACGTGAACCTTAACATTATGCCCAACGAAATCTTGGCCTTTATTGGGCCTTCCGGCTGCGGTAAAAGCACCTTACTCAAGTCCTTGAACCGCATGAACGACCTGGTGGAAGGCTGCAAGATTACGGGCCACATCCTCTTGGATGGTCAGGATGTATACGGGGAAATGAATCCCAATATTCTCCGCAAGAGGGTGGGCATGGTGTTCCAGAAACCCAATCCCTTTCCCATGAGCATCTACGACAACATCGCCTACGGTCCTAGGACCCACGGTATCCGTAACAAGGCGGAGCTGGATGAAATCGTGGAAACGTCCCTGCAGAAATCCGGCGTGTGGGAAGAACTGAAGGACCGCTTGAAAAAGAATGCTCTCGGCCTTTCCGGCGGTCAACAGCAGAGGCTCTGCATTGCCCGTGCCCTGGCAGTTTCGCCGGAAGTGCTCCTGATGGACGAACCTACCAGCGCCCTGGACCCCATTTCCACCTCCATTATCGAGGACCTAGTTTTGGAACTCAAGAAGAACTATACCATCGTCATGGTGACCCATAACATGCAGCAGGCCACCCGCGTTTCCGACAGGACCGCCTTTTTCCTCTTAGGGGAAGTCATCGAAGTCAACAAGACTGAAACCCTGTTCTCGCTGCCCAAGGACAAGCGCACCGAGGACTACATTACCGGGAGATTTGGATAATGAGAAACCGTTTTGATTCGCAACTGGAAGCCCTGAACAGGGGTATTATAGAAATGGGCGCCCTGGTGGAAGATTCCCTGAAGGCCTCCATAGACGCCTTGCTGGCCTTTGACCGTGAAACCGCCAAGAAGATTGTGGTGGGCGACAAGGAAATCGACCAGAAGATGAAGGAAATTGAGACTCTTTGCCTGCGGCTTTTGCTGAGCCAGCAGCCTGTAGCCCGGGACTTGCGCCTGATTTCGGCCTCCCTGAAAATGGTGGGGGACCTGGAACGCATCGGCGACCAGGCTGCAGATATTGCTGAAATTGTAGCGGGGTGTACAGACCAGGACGGGGCTCCCCTGAAACTGGCCGCTATTCCGCCCATGGGAATCGATGTGCTCAAGATGCTGGCGCAAAGTATCGACGCCTTTGTCCGCAAGGACTTGAAGTTGGCTCAGATTGTTATCGACAGTGACGACGACGTAGATTTTCTATTCCGCTCTGCCAAGCGGGAACTAGTGAAAAACATCAGAAATACGGAAAGCGATGCCGAGTGCATTATCAATTCCATCATGATCGCCAAATACCTAGAACGCATCGGCGACCACGCCTTGAATGTGGCTCGGTGGGCCATTTTTGCAGAAACCGGTACTCATCATGGAGCCAATCTCTTGAACGGGGCCGACGATTTCGATGAAAAGTAACTAGAAATATTATAAAACTGACTTTACCAGGGCCTGTTTATGGGTAGCCGTAGTTTCAATATCGGAACCCTGCGGCTGCTCTGCGGCCTGGTGGACATGGATTCCGTAGATGACATGTGCGACGAAATCCGCATGATGATGGTGAACTGGGGGCCCGTTTCTATTATCGGTTCTGGTGGATACATCAACAAGCTTTACCGGCTGGTGCCCAAGAAGGTGTGGCTGGACAATCGCCTTTCCCTGGTCCAGCTGGAACGGCTTTAAGAAAATATAAATTACCCGAAGAACTATACCGTCGTCATGGTGACCCATAATATGCAACAGGCCACCCGCGTTTTCGATAGGACCGCCTTTGACCCGACAGAGCCATAAGTGGAAGAAATAGGCTTGCTTCTAGCAGAAGGTCACGGTGATTTCCGTGCCTACGCCTATGGCGGATTGTAACGAAATCTCTGCATGGTGCACTTCGGCGATATGCTTAACAATGGCAAGGCCCAATCCCGTACCGCCTGTAGCCTTGGAACGACTCTTGTCCACACGGTAAAACCGTTCAAAAATGCGTGGCTGGTTTTCTTCGGGAATGCCAATTCCAGTATCCTTCACAGCAATGGAATTTTGTTGCACTAGAATACTCACGGAACCACCCGTTTCTGTATAGCGAATGGAATTGTCGACCAAGTTGTAAAGCATCTCGAATAGGAGCCGATGATTGCCGTAAACCTGTGCGGTTTTACAACCTTCCAACGCCACACGAACTCCCTTCTTTTCGGCGTTTAAGGAGAGTTCGTCAATACAGCTTGAAGCCAGTGTCCACAAATTCACGGATTCGTCCAGTCCAATCGCAGATTCTCCCGAGGAGTCAAGTTTGGAAAGGGTCATAATATCGTTTGCGATAGAAAGGAGACGGCCAGCTTCTTTGTGAATTTTTCCAGCAAAGCGTTTTACGTCTTCGGGTTTCGCCATACCATTTTCGATGAGTTCCGCATATCCAGAAATGGATGTCAATGGCGTTTTGAGTTCATGGGAGGCGTTAGCCGTAAACTCATCTCGCATCTTGGCCGTTTTCTTTTTTTCTTCAGAAAGTTGTTCAATGGTGAGTTGAAGTTCCCGATTCTGCTTACGGATAGTTTTGACTAATGGTGCAATTTCTTTGTATATCCCTTCGTCATCCATAAGTTCTGGCTGTCCCAAGTTTTCTGCCAATTTTTGCACAGGTCGCACAAAAGCGCGGCTCAAGCCAAAAGCAATTAAAACAGCCACAACAACAATACCTGTCAACAGCGCTAATAGGTAAGGCATGGTCTTAGATACGGATTCGTGAAGACTCGCTTGACGACGACTTAAACGCAGAATTTTGCCGTCTGACAGTCATTCTGCAAAATAGAACACTTGGGCGTTCAAAGTCACTGAATAGCGGAGGTTTTCACCTATTCCTTTGGAATTTGCGTCCATGATTTCGGGACGACTCCTATGATTTTCCATTTTGCCAGCTTTTGCGTCACTTTCGTAGAGGACCATTCCGTCCCGGTCCACCAGAGTTACGCGCAAACGTTTGCTGGCAATGGAATCCAGATTTTTTCGGAAGTTCTCAGAAGGAATCTGTCCATAGAAATTTTTGATAAGGGAGGCTGTTTCCCTCAAATCTCGCTTCTGCTGTTCGGACATTTCATTTTCAAAAACGCGAGCCGTAAAATACACTGCAAAGAGGGCGGCGAGTACTCCGACATAAATCAAGCTGAAACGGAGACTGTTTTTCATTGAACTTTGTACCCCACGTTTCGCACGGTCTGTATGATAGAGCCTTGTACCCCTAACTTCTGCCGAAGCGTTTTTATGTGCATATCCACGGTGCGTGTATCCATATCAAAATCCACCCCCCAAATCTTTTCTAGAATCTGTTGCCTAGAGAAAACAGTTCCCGGTCGGGACATCAGGAGTTTCAAAAGTTCATATTCCTTAAAAGTGAGTTCTACAGCGATTCCGCCAACAGTTACCGAACGACGCTGATCATCGAGTGTTACTCCTCCTAGAGCCAAGTTCAACGCTTCCGTACTTTCGGATGAGCTTCGTTCAGAACGGCGTAGCACGGCTCGCACACGTGAAATGAATTCTAGAACGCCAAATGGTTTTGCTATGTAGTCGTCCGCTCCCAAGTCAAGTCCCTTCACTTTGTCAAGTTCAGTTCCTTTCGCTGTAAGCATGATGACGGGGATGTCCTTTGTATTTTCTTGCACTCGCAAGCGTTTGAGAATGTTTAAACCATCTTCGCCAGGGAGCATAATGTCCAAAATAAACAAGTCCGGCACTTTAACCTTAACTTGTTTGTCCATAACTTTACCGCATTCGAAAGCCATCACGTCAAAACCGCCGCTCTTTAAAGCATAAGTTTCCATTTCCCGAACTTCAGCATCATCTTCCACAATATAAATCATAGGACTACACACAAATTATTGTTTTACAGTTAGGAATTTTCTACTGGCTTTGGCCACGGAACTGACCGAATCCAGCAACGCCCAGGACTCATAAAGAATAGTTAAATAAAGGATTTCTGCGCGGATGTTTTCGGAACCGGCCTTCATCATCTCGGCCTTTCGTTCGGCAAATATCCTGGAACCTTCTTCCCGCAGCTGGCCCCGGACTTGATCATAACGGTCAAAGTCCATGATTTCCACCATCTCGGCGACACTCTCGATACGCTCCTTCACGTGGGCCGCTGTTCGCAGGAGCATCTTCCGCTTCTCGTTGTCCATCGGGTTAAAGCCGTTGTCCACGTGATTTTTGCAGGGCGAAGAAATCTGCTCTAGGCTAAACAGGGCGTCCCCCATAAAGTCATTGGCCTGATACAGGAAAAAGTTTTTGACCACCAAATCTTCTTGGGCGAGCCTTTCTGTACACAGGGTTCCGTGGCGACGATTCCGCTGCACATGTTTCTTTAGAATTTTAATTTGTTTGTTCACCGAGCGGAGCCTTCCTAAATCTTCCCGCAACAGGCCTATCAGCAGTTTTTCATAGCAATCGGCACACCAGCGGAGAATTTCGCTCCATTCACCCCGACTGTATTCCTGAATAAGAGGGTACACCTTGGTTTCGGGGCTTGCAGAAAGAATTTTCTCAAAACGCTCTTCAGTTTTGTCCTTCTTGTTTCCACGATACTTCAGGTTGGAACGGACCAGCACGAAAATAACCACGGCAAACAGGGCAAATATCACCGGGAGTCCGCCAAAGTGAAGCACCATAGCCACCACCGAGGCACTGGCAAAAGCCGCAAAAGCTGTCAGGAACCAGCCTCCAATAACCGAAAGAACCCCTGTGATGCGGTACACCGCAGTTTCACGGTTCCACGCCCTGTCGGCAAGGCTTGTACCCATGGCCACCATGAAGGTCACGTAGGTGGTAGAAAGGGGAAGTTTCAGTGAAGTTCCGAGGGCTATGAGAGAACTGGCAAGCATCAGGTTCACGCAGGCCCGCAACAAATCAAAGGCTGCCCCATCCTCTTCCAGAATCATTTCCTTGGTATTAAAGCGGGTGTTAATTTTATCCGAAATTTTCTTTGGAACAAATTCTGTTACAAATTTTACGACACCATTAGAACTGCGAACTAAGGCGCGAGCTACCGGATTTGTACCAAAGATTTCTTCAGAAGAATTTTGGGCCGCTAGGGATACGGAAGTCTTCACCACATTCCGGGCCTTCTTGGAAAACACAAGGGAGAATACCATGGTAAGCCCAGCAACCATCAGCAAGTACCACTGTCCTGGTTCCGACTCCAACAAGAAGGACATATTGAAATCCTGAGGATTGCCCCCAGCAGCCATCAAATGCTGCACCGAAGAAAGGCTGGTGAGGGGTACCCCCACAAAATTCACAAGGTCGTTTCCGGCAAAGGCAAGAGCCAGAGAAAAAGTCCCAAAAGCAATGATTACCTTGAGCACGTTTACTTTTACCGCATGGAGCAAGTGACAAAGGATGAAAAATCCGACGAACATGCCAGCCATAAGAACGGTCTCATTTTCCGCGAGAAAAGTCTTGTAGCCTGCTCCCACAAAACTCATGTTTTTGAGGCCCTTGATGAGGATAAAATAAAATATGGACGTCAGGGAAACGCTTCCAAAAACACCAATAAAGTATCGAATATTTTTCTTGTAGCCAAAGGAGAAAACCAGGCGCGTCACATACTGCACCGCAAGGCCAACTACAAAAGCGATGGCCACCGAAAGGAAGATGCCCAAAATCACCGTCAGAGCCTTAGAGGTGTTGATGAGGTTTCCCAGTTCCAGGGTATCGTCAGAAAGAATCTTGATACTGGCGATAGCCACAGAGGCGCCCAAAAGTTCAAAGACCATGGAAACTGTGGTGGAAGTGGGCATACCGTAAGAATTGAAAATATCCAGAAGGATTACGTCAGTAAACATCACCGCCGCATATACGCACATAAGTTCTGCAAAGGTATAATACTGGGGCATGTAAATGCCATGGCGGGCAATATCCATCATGCCGCTACTGAACGTAGCGCCACAGAACACGCCCACTGCAGCAAAGACCATCAGGGTTTTGTACTTGAAAGCCTTGCTCCCGACAGAGGAACTGAGAAAATTCACGGCATCGTTACTGACCCCTACGAACAGGTCGAACAGGGCAAGGATTAGGAGCATGGCCACAAGAATCACATAAAAAGTCGTCATAAAAACCTCTCGGGCCATAAACTAAAAAGCCTTGCGACAATACGCAAGGCGATGGAATGAAGTTTTCCAAAGGTTTTATTAGGACTTTACAAAGGCTTTACGCCGCTTTACACAGATTTTACTTTTTGCGGTGTAGTAAGTTATAAAGGCCCAGAAAGAAGTCGATAAGTGGGTGAAGTAATCGGCTAGCGCCTTATGGGCGGAATGTTTTAGAAAGATTGCCAGGAAACTCTTGGCAGTCTTTTCTTTTTAGGGGAAAGAAGATGTTTTACTTCAATGTTTATTTCCGCAGTTTCATAGGCAAAATTGTTTACAAATTTGTCATCGTGTATGAAACTGAATTTTATAGATATGCACTTTTCGTTACGTTGTAAAGAGTTACTCCTTCCAGTCTAAAATCCATCTGAACTTCCCAAAACTCAACACCTGCTTCTGATGCCTCTTTGAAGGTTCATGTCATCTCCGGACTCCTGTTTATGAGTCCCGATGCTTCCGCCCGGATGGATCGCTGTGGGCACTCATCATACCGGTGCCATTATCCATGCCTGGAAACGTCATGGATGCAATCTCATTGAAATCTATGCGCATGTTCTCCTCCAAAAACTGGAAGTTATTCTTCAATATTCTTTATGATTTTTGCTGGGTTTCCTGCAATCACCACATGATCAGGAAAAGATTTAGTTACTACAGAAGCAGCAGCGATTACCGTGCTATCTCCTATGGATACACCCGGAAGAATCGTGACTCCACCGCCGATCCAGACATTATCGCCAATGGTGACCGGCTTAGGGATACCAATCTTTTCTCTTCTTGATTCTGCGTCCAACGGATGACCGATTGCATATATACAGGTTTTAGGTCCGATCATACAATGTTCTCCAATCCGAATCGGAGCTGCATCCAGGAACACGCAGTCAAAGTTTATGAACAAGTCATCGCCCGCAAAGATGTTATATCCGTAATCACAATGGAACGGGGGCTTGATGGCTATCCTCTCCCCGCAGTGCCCGAATAGTTGTTTTAACAATGCTTTTCTTAAGGACTCATCTTCCGGAGAACTATTAAAACGAGAACAGAGGATACGAGCGTTTTTCTTATCCTCCATGAGCTGCGGGTCATTTGTAAAAAAAGATTCTCCATTTGTCATTCTTTCTCGTTCAGTTTTCCTGCAATTTTCCATCATTCCCTCCATAAATCCCGATTTGTCTTAGTCTATTACTAGTCGATTATATTCAAGATTTTGTAATTTTAGTTACTTTTGTATGTGATACCCGCCGTCTGCAAATACAACACATCACTATCTTTCAGCATCTGCTTGAATTCTTGTGAAATCACTCGCATAATAGACCTCCAATAACAAATATATACTAATACTAATTGGCGATAAAAGGCAAGTCGCCGAACTCAAAGGCAAAGTCCAAAAGAAGGCTATAGAAGCATTCATCTGACAAATACTTTTTACAGAAAAAGATGTTCCCTTTTGAATCCATCTTTTCATATTTTACTCCAAATCAACGACAACTTCATCATTTTGATAGAATTTTAAAGGTTGAAGATGTTTTACTTCAATGTTTATTTCCGCAGTTTCATAGGCAAAATTGTTTACAAAAGTGCGTTGGCGGGCTTCACTATGCGTTTTACGCATACTGAGCATGAAAAAATGGTATTTTGCGGGATTTGCGCATTTATTTATATTAAAGGCGTAGATAGAAAAGGAACAAACCATGAAACTAGGGACGATTATGACGATGCTTGGTATGGGTGCGGTGCTTGCCGCATGTGACTGCTGCCCGCAAGACGGGGCGAAGGCGCTTTCGCAGGACAAGGAACTGCGTGCCGTGATGGACAACTTCACGCAGAACGAGGTTCCGGCGGCGACTCCGCTTGTGGAAAAGCGCGAGGTGGAGTTGATTCGCCTGGTGTCGCTTGTGACGCAGCAGTCGGGTGCACTTTTGCAAGAAGAAGTGGCGACGGCGCTTGCGCAGGGGCTTGTTCCCGAAGAAATTCTCGAGGCGATTTACCAGTGCGCCCCCTACACCGGGTTCCCGCGGACGGTGGATGCGGTGGAAATTGCCCGCAACGTGTTCAAGGCGAAGAACGTAAAGGTGGACGAAAACCGTGCAACGGTGACGGCGCAGTCCCGCTTGGAGGCGGGTGCCGACGCGCAGGGAACGCTGTTCGGCCAGACTTTCCGCGACATGGCGAAGAACGGCAAGAGCGGTATGCCGACTATCAATTACTTCCTTGCGAGCAACTGCTTTGGCGATTACTACACCCGCAAGGGGCTTGACCTGAATACCCGCGAACTCTTGACGATGGCGATTCTCGTGAACCTGGGAACGGAGCCACAACTCAAGGCGCATATCGGCGCGAACCTGAAGATCCGCACGGCCGAATACGTGGAACAGGCGATTTACAACTGCTTGCCGTATTGCGGTTACCCGCGCACGCTGAACGCTCTGCGACTGCTCAAGGAAGCGGTGGCTGAGGCCGAGGCAGCAAACGCGACGGCTGGTGCTGTAAACGCGTCGGGTGCAAAAACCATGCCGGGAAAGGACTGGAGTGTGTTCCCGGTGGGCAAGCCGAACGATGCCTACGCCAAGTATTTCGTGGGCAAGAGCTATCTCGACATGATCAGCAAGGAACAGGTGGGCGTCGGGAATGTGACTTTTGAACCGGCGTGCCGCAACAACTGGCATATCCATCATGCAAAGAAGGGCGGTGGCCAGATTCTCATTGCGACGGCGGGTCGCGGCTACTACCAGGAATGGGGCAAGCCGGCGGTGGAACTGAAGCCCGGCGACGTGGTGAACATTCCGGCTGGCGTCAAGCATTGGCACGGGGCGGCTCCGGATTCCTGGTTCCAGCATTTGGCGATTGAAGTTCCCGGTGAAGGCGGAAGCAATGAATGGCTTGAGCCCGTGAGCGACGAAGACTACGGGAAGTTGAAATAATTTATATTCCCTGATTTGCCGATTTCCGCCATAATTCGTATGATGCTTGATATCGCGATGGCCGAGCTCACCCTCGTGTTGATGGGTGGGAACGGTCTTTTTTATAATGCTTGCGATGGTGATGCACATTGTGATGACGGCAATGGTCAAACACTCGCGTTTAAAAGATCAGCCTTTACAGCATCATTAATCGCTTATTTGAAATCAATTCCTTCAAACACGATTTTGTCAACTTCTAGATAAGTTCCGCTTCTCATAAAAATGCTAAACAGACCGATTTCGTGAGAAATCTCTTTCCACTCCACTTGATAGGAGCTTTCTTCAAGAACTTCCCTACCGGGGTGCAAGATGATTTCATTCCAGTTTTCAGCCGCTTTGGCCTTCCATAACGATTTTTTAAAGGTATTTTCTCCAACTTCACGGTAATGTTCCAAAGCGATATTCAATTCACAGTCGCCTCTTACCGTAAGGCGAATCGCCGTGAGATTGCTCAGGTCGAAAAATCCTGTATCAAGTCCTAGATGAGTTCCGAGCAAAACGAAGCCTGTATCTATTGCGAATTTAACAGCGAGATACTTTCCATGATCTTTATCTTCTTTTAATACGGATGAGAAACTTTCAGCACTATCAGGTATTGCAAAATTCGCTTTGCCAACAGCATTAAAATACCATCCGTAGTTAGGATAAGTTTTGGCGAGGTTATTCAAACTATCTCCATCGTCAAAGTCTTCGAAAACATACTCAACAGACTTTCCTGGAACAGGAACGAGCGTATCTGCGGATTCGTTTGGCGCAAGCGCCACTTCTGCGACGGTCGAATCTCCAGCAACAATAGTAAAGGACCCTGCCGGCACATGCGCAAACACATACTCGCTACCGAAGCGGTTTGCAAAATAGGGGGTCGATTCCAGTTGAACATTTTCTAACAGGCCTTCGATTTCTTGGGTCGAAACGCCAGTACGTACAATGAGCGAAGCCGAAGGCAACAATGCAATTTCCTGAACCGAGGTATCTGCAAAATCGACCGGCGACCAACTCATGAATGCGGAATCTTCGCCCGCAAGGGCTTCTACAAAACAGCCTTGGTCTGTGCAGATGCCGAGTTTGTCATTAAAAGAAATTCGTCCGCTTGAATCCGAAAGGGCGCTATCAATGACCGAGAAGGCATCTTTTGAATACACCTTCATTTGTGCGCAAGCGAACGGCTTATTTAAACTGTCAACGACTTTGAAGGCAATTCCATTTGTCGTTTCACTTGTGGCACCTGCGGTGTTATTTTCTGAACAACCTAAAAACAGCGACAGGCAAAGCAAGGCGCAAAACGAAACACAAAACGAAGTTTCCATACCTTTTTTCATTGTTCTTCCTTTTTCATCATCGGAAACAACTGAAAGTTTAACTGATAAACGCTATCGCAAATTTGCGGAGGCATCGCATTGACTACGTTTACGATGGCTTTTCTCGTTTTGGCGAGGATTTCACGAATTTTATCAATTTGTTGCGAATCAAGAGCCATCGTGAGCGTGCTGATGTCGCGTTTTTCTTTGGGAGTATTCTGGATGGATTTGCCGGCCAGTTCCGCAATGCTGCTTTGGTAATCGCTGATACAGGCACTCAGCCAGTGTTCCATAGTCTTGAGATGAGCTTCGGTCGGAACCACGCGACCGTCATTGCGGGCATGCGCAAGTCCGAGCTGCAACAAAGCATCGACAGCGTTTTCTACTTGCGAAGCGGAAAGCTTAGGAATGCAGCATTCCCCAAGGGCGGCAGCATCTTGTGTACCGCGATAATTGAATACATCGAGCGCCGAGCGGATCATCGGATAATACCATTGCTGAAAATAGCGGTACCGGGCTTCGTCGAGTTCTCGGCTGGCTGCAGGTCGCATTTTTTGAAGCGTTTCAAAATGGCTACGCACATCCTCATCGTTTTTCGCCTTGCCGTAAGCAATCATTTCACGGAAGTATTCTGCCTTGGCATCTTTGAAACGGAAAAATTTAACGAAAACATCTATGCATTTCGGAGAAATATGGCGTTTCCCCTGCAATATTTTCAAAAGCAGGCTTGCGTCCATGCCAACCGCCGCAGCAAACACTCGATAACTGAACGAGGAATCCAGCGATTTTTCGAGTTCATAGAACTCCTGCAAGAACTTGCGGTAGTCCGAATAGTCGTAGATGTTGATTTTGTTTTTTGCAAACATAAAGCGTCTCGCCAGATATAAAAAAGCTCTACCTAAAAATCGTTTCATTTCCTGGCGTCTCGTAAAAAAAATATACAATTCGTGGACATTTTTGTCCACACCATTCGAAAAAAATAATTGATAAATATACTTGGGGAATATAATTTCGTAAAATGGAGGAACCCTAATGATTAAAAGAAAAAACTTCATTATTTTGATTCTTGCTCTTTCGAGTATGGCATTTGCAACTAAGTACGAAGCTGAAGCAGCGACTCTTTCCGGAGGAGCAAAAAATGTCAACGCATCCGGAGTTTCGGGAACGGGTTATGCCGACTTGCAAGAAGGAAATATTTCTTTTAATGGTGTCACCGCAGAGAGTGCGGGCAAGTACCAAGTGACCATCCATTACAAGGCTGGGGATTTCAAAGCAAACTACTTGAAAGTAAACGGTGCAACCGCAGGCACCATCGACTTTAACGCCACCACTTCATGGGCGGATGTCACGACAGTCGCTACACTTAAAGCCGGGACAAACACAATCTCTATTGAGAAATACTGGGGCTGGATTAGCGTGGACTATATTGAGGTTGAGCCTTATCAATCCTCCCCTTTCAAAATATCCGCAACACCGGTTACCCCGAACACCACCGAAAGTGCAATCAAGCTCTACAGCTTTTTGCGTGAAAACTTTGGCAAAAAGACGATTAGCGGCATGATGACCGGCGATATGAGCGGTTACACCATGGGAGCCGACTTCAAGACGCACGACGACGTGAAATACACCTACACGCGCACAGGAAAGTACCCGGCTCTTGTCGGGCTTGATTTCTTGTTTGCGAGTGGCCCGAAGGCAAATGAAAGTTGGAACAAGGAATACACGGACAAAGCAATTTCCATTGCAAAAGGCCTTTGGAAAGCGGGCGGCATCCCTGCATTCACTTGGCACTGGAAAGATCCGCTAGACAAAAAAGACGCATTCTACATCCAAAGTGCAGCAAACGGAGGCGAATACACCGATTTCGATTTCTCTACAGGTTTCAAGCCAGGCACCACCGAATGGAATACCGAAAGTGCTGCTTACAAAGGAATCGTAGCCGACATTGACCACATCGCCGATTACTTCCTTGAATTGCAGAAAGAAGGTGTAGCGGGAATCTTTCGCCCCTTGCATGAAGCTGGCGGAAAGTGGTTCTGGTGGAGTATTAATTCCGGAGAACAGTTTGCAGCCCTTTATCGACTCGTCTATGACCGCATGGTCAAAGTCAAGGGTGTAAAAAACATGATTTGGGTCTATAACCCTGAAGGAAGCACAGTCACCTCTTGGGATCCAGGTAGCGAATACTACGATGTACTCTCCATCGACATCTACAATAGCGCAAACGACCATTCCAGTAACGCAAGTGCCTTTGACAAATTCAAAAACGCCTCGAAAAGCACGAAAATTATAGCTCTCAGCGAAAACGGCCCCATTCCCGATGTGATCAACATGCATACCGACGAAGCCGTATGGAGTTGGTGGATGCCGTGGTACAGCACCTGGAGCGGAACTTGGCCCGGCCAAACAAAAGATGGCGTATGGAAGAGCAACATGAATGACGAGCGTATCATTACTCTCGAGGACATGCCAGGTTGGGACAAGTACATAGCAATAATCAAGCCTGACACAAGTACCACCAGTATCGCAACCATGCCACGCATGGCCGGGACTGCAACCACCGTTGGGATTTTTGACATGAACGGTCATTATTTGGGCATCAGCATGCGAGAACTTCCGCAAGGGCACTATGTTGTACGTAGAAAGATTCAAGGACACATTGTGAATACGGTGTATTTCAAGAAATAAAATTATTGGGCGGCGTAACAAAAAAAACATTACGCATTCACGCTAAATCGGATGTCGAAAACTCGGCATCCGTTTCTCATTCCACCATCGTCTTGATAAGCTGCTTTTCGTCCCCTAACAGCGGATACTGTTCCACGATTTTTCCGTGTTCCAAACGAATCACGGATTGGCAACTGTTTAAAATAAATTCAGGGTCATGGGTAATTACAAGCAAAGTTTTTCCGCTGGTGGCAAGCTTTTTAAGCGTTGCAGAAACAGCAAGCATTTGCCGATAGTCAAGACCGCTTGTGGGTTCATCAAAGACAACGATATCACAACCGCTCGAGATTCCGCTGCCGATAGCGACACGCTGTTTTTGCCCGCCCGAAAGTGCCATCGGATGATTTTCCGTATATTGCTTAAGATTGAGTCCATCAAGAATTTCAAGAGCAAGTTTTTCATTTTGCGGTTTCATGCCCAGCAAAACCTCGTCCAGAACGCTTTCAGTGAAAAGCTGATGGTTCACATCTTGCATAATCAAGTACGTGCCGCGCTTGCGAGCCGCACGCTTTTGACGCCAAGAGCCCAGCAATCCGCACAGCACTTGGGCAAGCGTCGATTTGCCCGCACCATTATGGCCAACCAGTGCCGTAATTTGTCCACATGGGAGTTCAAGATGGTCAATATCCAGAATCGGATGCTTGCGATGGTAAGAGAAAGTGAGATTGGTAAATGTTATGGATTGCTTCGCGAGATCCAGCTCCTTCGAACCTTGCGGCCCTTCGACAAGCTCAGGGACCTTACAAGGTTGGTGAGCCTGCCGAACCATCCCTTCGCACAATTGCCCCAAATTCATGCATCGGAGTCCAAGGCTCGATGCGTATGCAGCGCCTTTGGCTTCAAGTTCTGCGGGAGTCCATTCGTACGCAATTTGCCCATCCTTCACATAACAAATTCTGTCGGCGACATCACGCAAATAGTAAAGGCGATGCTCCACGATAACGACCGTCTTCCCCGCCTTTTTCCATCGCGAAACAATTTCCTTCAAATCCGCAATCGTCTTGAGATCCAGATTTGCAGAAGGTTCATCCAGCACAAAAATTTCAGGCCCCGTAGCAGAAACAGATGCGCACGCAATTTTCTGTTTTTCGCCGCCCGAAAGGTTAAAGATGCTACGGCCAAGCAAATGCTCTAAATGAAATTCCTGAACAACATTCTCCACGCGCTGTTTGATTTCTTCGGGATCCATTTCCAAATTTTCGCAGCCAAAAGCAAGTTCGCAATCCGTATCGATGTTGAAAAATTGCGAACGCGGATTCTGAAAAACGGAACCCACAACTCGTGAAATTTCGGCTAGCGTCATATCGGAGGTATTCTTGCCACCGAGCAACACATCGCCATCCATCGTTCCCGAATGGTAATGCGGAATCAAACCGTTAATGAGCTTTGAAATCGTCGTCTTCCCGCAGCCCGACTCCCCCGCCAGCACAACACACTCGCCCGAACGAATTTCCAGATTCAAGTTTTTGAGAATCGCATCGTCAAGGGAATCAGAGTAAGAAAAGGAAATATTTTTTAGGGAGATGTTCATAAGAAAAAGGCGATGCCGTCCCCATTCGCGGATCATGACCACATAAGAGCTAAAGCTCTAAGTGGTCAAAGATAACAAGTGCGGCATGACAAATCAAAGTTCAATCAAGAAGTAGCAAAGGCAACAACTACAACAATACAATAAGCGCACACAACAAAATCCACCCAGCGAAATCCAATCGTTGCAATGCAGGTGCGTTTTGTTTCTGCCGAGAGTCCACGCGTCACCGCCGCAATCGAAAGTTCATCACCAATTTTCGTAACAGAAACCAAAAGCGGAACCAGCCGATATTCAAGAAACGCCACTGGACTTTTTAAAGTTCGCAAACTGAACAAGCGAATTCTGCGCATTCTCATGGCATTGCCAATCGCACGGGATTCATCATACACCGTCGGGAAAAATCGAATCATCACAATCAAGGGTATCGTCACCTTGTTCGAAACATGCATTCGCGACATGCATGCCAAAAATTCATTGACCTTGGTAGTTGTTATCACATAATAAAGCACAGCACAGGCCGGCATAATACGGTACATCAAAAACAACGATGCAAGAATTATCGTACCCGAGGTACCAATATCCAAATTTTTCACAAAATCAAAGAAAAAGCCAGCACTCAAATAAACAAAAAAGAAAGTGCAAACAAATTTCCACTTTCCCTCAAGCAACAGCAAAACAGACGCTACAACAACCATCAACAAGCTATAGACAAGCGGAGCGGAAAAAATCATACCATTTGCCACCGCCGCTAAAAACAATTTTGTACGCGGGTCTAGTTTCACTGCGCAAGTCCGATGCGTTCAAAATGCTTCTTCATCACGCGACGAGCAATGAAGCCACCCACCACAGCACCTGCGGCACCAAATCCAAAAAGACCAATCAAAGGCCAATAGCTGCTAGAAAGCTCCGCCAAATGAGCAATATAAGCCTTATCACAAATAGAACTGCAATACGCCAAATATTCTTCGGTCGAAGACCAAAGCGGAATCATCATCGAAGAAGGTACAAAACTTATCATTACATTAGCTAGCAGGCAACCGACAAAATTTTTATGGAACAGCTTTAAGCAAATGCCCGCCAAAACGCCATATATCACACAAAGTAAACCAAAAGAAATTCCATGACCAGAGATTGTCATGACAACTCCGAAAAGCGTGCAAAGTAGCACACAGCAAAGTAAAGGTCTTTCGACTTTCGAAAAGAAAAGGAATAGCGGGACGCTCGTCACCAAGCTCACTACGCATGTGGAAACCACAATAAACGCAGGAATAAAACCGATGCTCGCTCCAAGTCCAGAAAGCACAAGGTAAAGAGCACCAAAAATGCCCACGTTCACAAGGTCACGCACCAATGTATTCGAAGATTTTTTACCAGTAGTTCTCATTTTCAAGATCCTGTTACGCTTTCGAAATTGTCATACCCGCCTCAGAGCGGGTATCTCCTTACACTGTTCCGATTGCGGATACTTTTTTGAGCGAAAATAGAGAAATTTCTTTATAAAAATCTACTCCATTTAGACGCAGTTTAGCCCCGTTTAACATTTTCCACACATACTATATCATCACTTGTTCCTAACGCGTCCGATTGGAGTAGAAAAACAAAACTCGTTATGTTATTTTCGGGCAAAATTTTTGGGGAGGAAACATGCAAGTTTCTCGCGTTAATAAAGTTTTCGCCCGTCTGGGGCGTTTTCAAGTCAAATTCCGTTGGCTGATTTTACTCGCAACAATTCTTGTAACGTTCGCCGCATGCCTCGGACTTCCACAACTGCAAATGACAGCCAGCGAAGAAGAATGGTTCGACGACTGGGACAAAGTCAAAATCGACCAAGCGCACTTCAATGACGTTTTCGGCAGCGATGACGGCTATATGGTGATGGTCCGTGCTAACGATGTTTTTGCACCCGAAGTTTTAAGCGCCATTGACCGACTTTCCAAGCGCCTCGAAAATGAAGTCCCTTACGCTGACCGCGTCGTTTCACTCACGCATAACTTATCCATCCCCATCGCAAATGATGAGGGTTTCGAAGTCATCGACCCATTCGAAAGCGGCATCCCGACAGATTCAGCACAACTCGCCGCCAAGAAATCGCTCATCATGAGCCGAGAATCGCTCGTGAACAACATCGTCTCTGACGACGCCAAAGAAACATGGGTTATTCTCTCGTTGAAATCGTACGAAGGCGGTATCGATTTCGGCAAAGACAGCATCGCACCTTTTGCCCGCAATGTCATCCTCTCCGAAGAATTCAAAAGCGACAAGTTCGAGATGCTCCCAACCGGCATGAGCTACACCGAAATGGAAGAGAACGAAGTTATCTCGCGTGAATGCGCTATGCGCATTATCTTCGGCTTCGCCGTCATGCTCGTTTGCCTTATTTTATTCGTACGTTCCTTGCGCGGAGTCATCGTCCCTGCCATTGCAACCGTCGGAGGAATCGCATCTGTTCTCGGCGTAAACGCTTGGCTCGGCATCATCGGCGACGAAAGCATGGTCGCGCTCCCCGTACTTTTGGGCATGGCACTTTCGGTGGGCTACTCTATCCATTACATCAATTCATTCCGCATGCACTTTAGGCGCACGGGCAACTGCCGCGAATCCGTCATAAACGCCGTAGAAGAAACGGGCTGGCCCATTCTCTTCACCGTCATTACCACCGTTGCCTCGCTGATTTCGTTCCTGTTCGCAGGCATCCGCCCGATCCGCTGGATTGGCGGCATTTCGGCAGGCATCGTCTTCATGGTTTACCTGTATGTCATCATCTTGATTCCGATTCTCATGAGCTTCGGTAAAAATACAAAGCCCGACCCGACAGAAGTGAAAGCGGCAGGCGCCACCAAAATCGACATCCTCTTTGAATTCTTCGGTCGCAAAGTCTGTAGGCACAGCGGAATCGTCGCCGCAATTTCCGCTGCCATAATGTTAGCGCAAATCCCTGGCGTGATGAACATTGACGTGAACATGGACTACACAAAAACGATGGGCGAAAAAATTTCGTTCGTCACAAGGCTTATGGACATGCTCAGCGGAAAACTCGGAAGCCTCTACGATTTCAACGTGATGGTTGAATTCAACGACGGCGACGCGCTGAAAGATCCCGCCAACATGAAGCGCATCGAAACGCTAGAACAAAAGCTCGGTACGCTCCAGCTCACAAAAATTTCAGGAGACAAGCCCCGCGTGCAATCCGTAACGCGACTCGTGAAAGAAATGAATCGCACGCTGAACAGCGACAGCACAGAATACTACAAAATTCCCGACGCACAAGACATGCTCACGCAACTGCTGTTCCTCTACGAAATTTCAGATGCCGACGCGCTCTTTGAACGCATGGACGAAGATTACAAAACAACATTTATCCACATAGAACTCTCCGGGTACGACGCCAAGAAAATCGTTGAAGACCTCGATTCCGCGAAATCGTACGCCGCGCAAATTTTCCCGGACGCCAAAACTTCAATCGTCGGTGAAGTCGTAAACTATGCCGAAATGAACGGCAAGCTCGTCAATGGACTGTTGCGTTCGTTCGGAGGTTCATTTGTCATCATCGCCATCATGATGATTCTCGCATTCGGGAGCATCAAGGCAGGCCTCATCGGCATGATTCCAAACGTCGCCCCCGTACTTTTAATCGGTGGCGTCATGGGCTATTCGGGAATGCCGCTCGACATGATAACGATGATTGTGATGCCGATGATTTTGGGCATCGCCGTCGACGATACCATCCACATGAACAATCACATTAAATACGGTTACGAACGCACAGGCAGCTACAAAAAAGCGCTATTGCTCTCTTACCGCGAAATCGGAAAGACTATGGGCATGACGACATTCATTCTCTGCGCGATGTTCTTCGTGTTCATCTTTAGCCCGATGGGCGCATTGCACAACGTCGGATTACTTTCCATCATCGGCCTTGCCGCCGCCCTCGTCGCCGACTACACGCTTACCACCGCGCTAGTCTATGTGCTCAAACCGTATGGAACGGAAAAGCGGAATCACTCAATAAACCCTTCCTGATCGTAGCACTTGTGATGTTTCTTTATCAGGTTCACAAGCGGAAGCACTCTCAAATCAGTCACTTTCATATTTTCAAATTTTAAAATTTGATCGTCGTAACGTTCGCGGCTACCATTTGCTATGCGTTTTTCCGCATCTTGCGGGATAAAGAATGCTGAACGGTCTTCGAGTTTCGCATAAAATTCGGTAAGATAAATGTTAATGCCAGCGAGGTCAAGGTCGCCAAAATGCACATAGTAATTTTCGTTACCACAAAGCCAACGAATCAAATCGCCTGATTGCGGATATCGAGCGACAAACAATAATGGTTGCGGTTTAACAAATGGCACTATTTGTTTGAACAAAGTTTTTTGCCTTTCAATATAGCGGAAATTTTCCATATTCTCTATGCCCACAACTATCACATTTTCGGGGATAAAGAAATTTTCGTAATCAGCGATGAATACGTAAGAGCCGTCGGGAGGATTCAGGTCGAAGTGTTTTCCATTGAGGCTGACGGGAATAGGCTCATAGCAATTCACTAAGAAACCCTTGCAACTGCGAGTAATTCGAATTTTAGAATTACCAGTTGTAGCGGCTTGCTCTTTACGCAAAGCCAAAGGTCTTATGCTACTTTCGGCCCAAGAGAGTCTGCGATACATTTCTTCACTTTTTTCCAAATCCTTAAATGCGTCGTGACGTGTAGCAAGATAAGCACGGAGAGCTTTCCCATTTGGTGCTTTACAAAAAGAGCCTCGCCCTTTCGGAATAGAAATCAGCAAACCTTCTTTAAGCAATTCTGCAAAAACAGTTCCCTTGCAATCGCTTGCAGGAAGTTCACCGCCATTAACAAGGGCAATTAGTTTATTCAGCAACGCAGTTGTGATGTTATAAGGCATACTAATTTTCCACTCGTCTAGTCATCAGCGGTCTTACCACCGTCTGCGATTTAGCATTCTTTTCAAGTAAATAGGTGTAGCGATATTCCGATACACTTTGCGTTGTGGGCGAACCGTTCACCAGATAAATATTTCGACTGTTCGCAAATTTCAAAATGCCATTTGCATTTTTCGGATGGAGTTTTCCGATTTCGTCCATCATGCAATGGAGCTTAAATTCACCGAACTTGCGCGAAGCCTGGGTTTTGAAAACATTGATAAGCATAATGTTCACCATCGCTTTCACAAGCACATCCGTTCCTTCGGAACCCACATTCGAAATTTTGTCAATCCAACCAGTATCGTTATCATTTTCTTGCACGCGGAACTGCAAGCGGAACGAATCTGAAAGTTTCAGCAAATTGCGAGTCGGTTCGTCATTCAAAGACTTCACAAATTGCAATAGCAAATTTACCGCTCCACGATTCGCACTTTCAGAATCCCCAACAGAGAACAAATTCAAATCACCCAATGCATACTGATTTTCGGCATAAAACTTCTGCATAGAAAGCATCAATCGCATCAACTTATCGTTCGATTCTTCAGTACGCAAAGCGATACTCTTGATGACTCCCGCAAAATTCTTTTCGATAAAGTCTCGATTAATACTATTTACAATTTTTTCGATTTCAGATTTCTGGCGCGTAACATCGCCCACTTCTTTTGCAACTCGTGCCAAAATATCAGAATAGCGTCCGCTTGTTCGCTTGCGATAGTCTTCAATCTTTTCATTCAGCAAAAAGTCACTCAAGTTGTCTGCGAAATCCATAAAGTCACCTTCGCTATTCAGCTCCATCTTAAACTTGAAAGTATTGCGTCTAGAGAAACGCCCTTTGAACTTGTTGATTGCAATTTCAAGTTCCTTGCTGCGCTTTTGGCTATTCATTAGAGATTCTTTGAGTTCCGTCAAAATTTCGGTACAAAGGCGAGCATTAGGCGATTCCCCGACATCTTTCAGATTTTCAGGACAGAAGCTAGAAATAGAGAATTTATCGGTTTCCTCAATAGAATCCTTTAACAAGCGTTCCGTTTCGCGATTCTTTTGCAAAACATTATTCTGTTCAACTCGTTTTGCTTCAAGACGTTCCTTACGAACGTTAAACTTCTGCTGCAAATCATTCAATCGACTTTCTAAATCGCGTTTATCATTTTTGAATTCATCTTCGCGGTCAAAGAATTCTTGTTTGTCATAGCGGTAACGGGCCACCAAATCGCGATTGCGTTCAATTTCGTTCAACTGCTGCTGCACATTATCAATTTCCGCTTCGCATTCCTTCAACACGCTGACATCGACATTCTTATTTTTGAGTTCTTCATCGCGTTGCAGCAACAAATTCTTGCGTTCGTTTTCCGCTTCACTTTTGCGAGTTTCTATTTCAGTTAGAATTTGCACACGGAAATCGTCAAACGCATTTTGAAGAGATTCATTTTCTTGCAATTTCGCTTTTTCATTCGCTTTAAGTTCGCGATTTTTATCTGCAACAATTTTGTCCTGTTGATCTTCGGCGTTCAGCAATTTTTCAGAAAGCTGGCTCTGTTGAGACTGAATTTCATTTTTACGCTTTTCAATTTCAGCAGCATCATCGCGAATCCATTTTTCGCGATCGTTTTCTATGCGTTTACGCGTTATCGGAATTTGCACCAAATCGTTATCGGCATTCCTAATATTTTCCAACAGCGGTTTGATTTTTGGAGCATACAAGCGTTCTACCGCAGCATTTTTCTTTTCAAGAGCATCCGCCAATTCCGTCTGTTTCGCTTTATTTTCTTCAACAAACTTTAAAACAGACTTTTTCTCGTTTGCAATTTCTTCAGGTGTGCGCACTCGGACTGGCAATTCTTCGAGATTAATTTTCACACCGAAAAGAGCGTTGTTTGCATCCGTCGCAGCTTCAGCCCCGGCAGCAGTCGCACCAACATTTACAAGTTCCGGCGAAAGCGTTGTATTGTACAAAACGGCTTCTTCATCTACAACCTTGCCAATGGAATTTTCCCAACCAGGTTTATTTTGGCTGAGCCATTCATAGAAGGAACCTTTTTGCCGTTCTAGCAATTCGTCAAGATTTTTAAGTTGAGCAATTAAGTCTTGATTTTTCGCAACCAAAGCATCATTTTCTTTTTCATATTCGACGCGGTTCCGCTCCTGTTCAGCATCACGCTGTGCAGAAAGCTTGCTCAACTCCGCTTGATTCGTGGATTTTAAAACCTTCGTTTCGCTTTCTTGCGTGTTCAAAGATTTTAGCTGTTCATCGCACTCGCGAATTTTATCTGCAAATGGATGAACGTACTTGAGCTCTAGCAATTTCTTGTCACAAGCAACACTATCAGCCTTAAGCGAGTCAATCGTATTTTTAACACTCTCCAATTTTTCATCGTATCGTGCAACAATCGCCGCCCTGGACTGTTCAAATTTTTCAAGTACCCGCTGTTGTTGTTCCAATAGCTCCGCTTTTTTATCGTTCAAACGAACGGTCTGATTTTGCTTAAACTCTTCTAACGCTCGCGAAACTTGCTTCAACAAATTTTCAAACTTGTCCGCAACATCATCGTATTCACGGGTCAAAAGGCGACGACGTTCTTCAAGCCGCTCTTTCTCGTTTTTCAATGAACCTTCGCATTCATGCTTTTTCAGAACATCATCAATATTTTTCGCTTGATAATCCTGGAACTTATCACGACAGTTTTTCAGTTTGTCCTTGACAAGAGTCAAACTCGCATTAAGTCCATCGCGTTCCTTATTGAACTTTCCATTTTCTTCACTAATAAGACGAATCGTATCGTTCAACGCCGCATTCGACTTTTCAATTTCAATCGCAATCGACGGTAACTGTTCTTTTGCGGTACGATAAGAATAATTCAGTTGCTTGCCACACTCCTCAATATTTTTCTTGAGTCCCAAAAGCGAATGGTAAAGTTTCACAACACGGTCGGCATCAAGCCTAGTCTCACATTCGCCTCGTTTGTTCGTCGTGAACCAAAGTCCGATATCGCTATATTCCTGTTCAAACTCCGAAACCTGATGCCTAAAATACCCCAAGTCGATAAACGAACTTTCACTATCCATCGACTGGATAATCGTTTCCTTGATAAAATCTGCATCAAGCTTCGAATTCAGAAAAACATTCTGTATGCTGCGTGGTATATTCTGGTAACGGCTACTTTCAGCAATCGAGAATTTGAAAAATTCCTTTTTCATGACCGCCTGATGATTTCCGTAAATAATATCACGGAACATCTCATAGCGATCTACAATCGGGCTCATGTAGCAACCATTAAGCCGTGTGCGAACTGTCGTCATTTCGGCAGTCACTTCGCCATTTTCGTCAATCAGCCATTCTTTCTTGTATGGCGAATCAATAAAGCGAAAAACCGTTCTACCATTAGACTTACTCAACAACACACAAAATGCAGATTCGTCTCGTTCTACTTCATAAACAACGTAAGAGTTAGATTGTTCAAAATAGAAATCATCGAAAGATTTCTTTTCCTTGGGAATCCCCAACTTTTGCTTGTCCGCATTGTAGAAAAAGAGAATTGCGCGCAAAAGAGTGCTCTTGCCTACGCCCTGCGTACCTATCAAATGCACATTTCCATTAAGACCAATTTCTGCATAACGCACGTGGGCGCTATTGATAAATACAATCTTGTTAAGGGATCTCATTTTCAGCCCCCTCCACAATATTCAAGCAATTCACCATTTCTTCGAGATAATGGAACGAAGCGGTTACCTTATACAAACCTTCCAAATCATTTTCAAGTTCCACAAAACCCGCTTTTACAAAATCATCCGTCAGCCTATCAATAACATCTGCAAAAGCTTTTTTGTCTGCGTAAAGCTTAGTCGCCTTATCCTTCAGTTCCATATCACAAGAAATTCGTTCCAGAATTTTCGCCTTGGTATAGACAAAACCCGAACCAAATGCTGAATTGAATGTTTTCAAAAAATCAAGTCGATCTATCCAATCGCAAAAACGAGCAAGCTTGTCAACCGCATTTACGCGCTGTTCGTGCCTTGAAAAATAAAAATACCCATTACCGCTCTCTAGCACAAAGCCGATACCTTCATAATATTCACGGTAATTTTCAAAATCGTCTTCAATCTGGTCGAAATACGCACGGTTCGCTTGGGAAACGCTGTTCATCGAAATAAACGAGCCCTTGCTCAAGATATCAAAAATTTCCTTGGAGTATTTTAGCATAGATGAAAATTATAAAAGTTTAGCAGTGCGCAGAGTATTTTTACCCGAAATATTCAATAATACGCAGAGTATTTCGTCTCTAAGCCCCTTCTGAAGCCGTTACCTTTTTGAATTCATCCATTATCGGGTGGTAAACCTCCGGGCATTCGACTTGCATAATGGTCGTAATTTTGTTACCACCGTCTTTTGAAGATGCACCGCAATGGAATAATTTCTCGTTAGGTAATCCGTAATCCAAAAATGTGTAGCGGTCATGAAACTTGCGGTTCGGACGATCGATTTTTAACGAAACATCAGGTCTGGCTTTTTCATAATCTGCCTTTATCGCTGGAGTAATCTTTTCGTTGCCCCATTGCTCGCTGAAAATCTGTACGCTTACGCCTTTAGCAATTCCGCGCAACAGATCCAAAGTTTTTACGCCCACGTAGTTATCAATAATCGTGATGGATTTCTTCGCCATAGCATAAATCTTCGTGTAGGCGACGTCGGCTTCCAACTTCTGTCCATCGAAAATCAGGAAGTGTTTGTAGGTAGAGGGATCGATGAAGTTCTCCATAACCTTTTGAAGGTCAATATTCATTTTGCAGAGATCTTTGCGCACGTCGTGCACTTCGCCGGAAAGTTCGCGTACATTGGCAGATGTAACGGCAATATCGCGAGTATTTTGGACGGTCTGCACGGCAAGTTCTGCAAGACCCGCATTTCCGGGCAACTGCTGGTTTTCAGCAACAATATAGTCCTTCATCTGCTTGAAAAGACGAATCAGGGCCTTGCTTTGGGCGATGGCTTGCTCGCCCCTGAGCACAGTCATGAGCATGTAGATGCCCTGCTCGGTGAAGGCGAATGGCTGTTTTCGAACGCCGCCCCAACTTGATGTCCAAATTTTGGACATCAAGTTGGATTTTAATTCGATGAATTCGCTCTCAGATAACTGGAATCTGAAATCGTCATCAAATTTTTTAATGTTGTGTTTGACTTGTTCATTGAATTTCCGAGTTTCATACCCGTAAATCTCCGCCAAATCGGCATCGAGCATCACTTTGAGCCCACGAATCGTGTAAATCTTTGATTTTAACAGATTTTCGTCAATTAGGGAAAATTCAGGCTTTTCGTCTGCATTAGCCGACAAATTCTCTTGCTTTTTCATCTATACCTCCATCCGCCAACAAGCAAAAAAAAGGCGGGATAAATTGTTCTCCATATTAATATGCATTCATCGAATGTCATATTATGACATTTTGGCAAAAATTTGCGTTATTTTTCGTTTTTGGGCATTTTGAGGAGGATGGATCCCCCTCGCTTCCATCGCCAGTCTCAACGGCCAAGGTCCCTGAGCTTGCCGAAGGGCCGAGGCTTCTACGCACCCTCTCGCCTAAGGGGAGTCCCCCTAAAACCCCCGTATTGTCATGTCCGCGTAGGCAAGCATCTCCTTTTTTACTACTATTCTTCACAAATAGAGTTTTTTGCTCCTGTTCTCTTGTATGGGCAGTCGAATCGTAACGGTCGATAACTGCCCTAAAGATGCAGTGAAAGTAATGACAGAGCTTAAAAATAAGCTAAACGCAGAAAATAACCGGGTCATGCCCCGATTGCGGATTCCCCTACCGTCAACAAAACTTCAGCAACATTGGTTACAGCTCTGTTTGGCTGGTTTGGATTGAACGACTACATCTATGGCAATAGCAAGCATGGAATGGAAAAAAGCCCTAGTGCCGGCTTCATGATGCTGACATACCAGCATGATTCGTATGTAATTTCATCGTTATTGATGTTTATTCTTACCATCTGAGTTTTCATTTTTCTTGCATTTGGACTTTTTCAACACCACTCACTTCGGATATATCAGCGGATATTCAAATCCATACGCTTCTTCATACTTATCCGTGATTTCAAACTCATCCGAGAACTGCGATGCCAGTTGGCAAAAAAGAACCAATTTACCTTCCAAGTCAATTTCATACGGATAACTGTAATTCATGACATAGTAAAAGAGGTCTGTACTCGTAGCCATGAAAGCATTTTTCATCTCAGTCTGGTCCACCATCGGAATGACGATGTTCTGCACAGACATTTCACTTTCGTCAAGCGGGTCAGCCAGCTTCTTGCGAAGGTTTCCACGATTATTTTGGCGACTTCGAACTTCGCGTAACACAGAAAGACCTTCGTCGCTACCTCTCAGCCAATCTAGCGAGACCTTGATTCTATAACCAGCATTTGGTTCCATCCAAACGGGATTCTGCCCCGCAAGAACATTCGTAACATCAGTGTTTGTTTCTAGCACCTGCTGGTCGCGGAAATACTTGACCAAACGAATCTTTTTCAAAAGTTCGCTTTGGTAATCAATCAAGTTCAGATATTCGATAATCTGCTTTTCGATTTCTATTAAGTTGTGCGAAGACTCGTTCAAGTCATACCGCAAATCATCAACCACAATTCTCAAATCCGCATCCATCGCAATTTTAAAAAAAGCAGTTTGATTGTCAATCACTTTTTCCGCTTCAATTATCTGCAACTTGATGCCGTCGCGTTTTTCATCAAGATGCTTGAGTTTCGCCTTTTTGATTTTGTAATTTGGTTCGTTCTTGTAAGTGTTATCGACATTACGCTTCAAGTCAATGACGTTACGCTTTGTATTGAGTGCAATGTTTTTCAAGCTTCGACGCACTTCGCGCAAGTAATTGAACTTTTGCGATTCATTCGTTTCTTGCAAGTAATATTCGATAGTTTCGTTCAGATGGTCAATATTCGCTTTGACACTTTCGACATTGATTTCTTCGTTGACTTCAAGAACCTCTTCGAAGAACTTGAGATAAACATCTTCAAGTTCCAAAAAATTTCCGTTGTCACGAATGATGCCATAATCCACCAAATACTGAATACGCGACATTTTGTAATCGACAAGTGGCTCCGCCAGATCCATGCGAAACGAGAGCGTTTTTCGCTTCGCAAACATTTCTTTTAGCAAAGCCTTCTCGCGAGAAAGAGCCTGAATGAGTTCATCGATGGAGCGAAAATTATTCATAGTCAGAAAATTATAAAAAAAATCGCCCCAGCATTTAGCTAGAGCGAAACTTAGCGTTATCATTCCCGCAACCTGCGCAGCAGACGTAATGCAAAAATCTTCTTACTCCACTTTCAGCTTGGTCATGCTTTTTGCGCAAATGCCCATAGTCGATACGTTGTGCAAGAAGGCAGACGTCGTCGGAGAAAGCAGACCGAAGAATCCGCCTACAAGCAAACTTGTATTGAATGTGATGATAAAGCGGTAGTTCTTCATGATGCGTTCCATCAGTTTTTGGCTCAAGAGGCGCAGTTCCACGAGGTCTTCGAGATTCTCGCGGCGGAGCGTCACATCAGCCGTTTCGCGGGCAATGTCCGAAGCATCGCTCATCGCAACAGAGACATTCGCGGCAGCAAGAGCAGGAGCATCGTTGATGCCGTCACCCACCATAATCACACGCTTGCCTTCGGCCTTCATCTTTTCCACATAATGGTGCTTGTCTTCTGGCAAGACCTGTGCAAAGAATGTATCGATTCCCAGATGTTCCGCAACGCGTTCTGCCGCATTCAAGCTATCGCCCGTCAGCATCACCACATTCTTGATGCCACTTTCACGCAGCCCGCGAATGGCATCTGCCGCTTCTTCACGCGGAGGGTCGCCAATGCAAATGGCACCCGCCAACTCGCCGCCAATGCCGAGGTAAATCACGGACGCGGCACCCGCCTGTTCGTCAATAATCGCCTGGTTTGCTTCAGAAACATTGACCTTTTCATCTTCGATGACAAAGTGCTTGCTTCCGATGACCACGCGCTTGCCCTTGAGCGAAGTCGCGATACCGTGCGCCACGATGTACTGCACATCGGCATGTTCTTCGGCGTGATTGATATTGCGTTCCATCGCCGCCTTGACAATCGCACGAGCCATGCTATGCGGGAAATGTTCCTCGATGCATGCCGCAATTTTCAAGATTCGCTTTTCGGAATATTCGCCGAACGGAATAATCTTTTCGAGTCGCGGTTCCGCCTTCGTGAGCGTCCCCGTCTTGTCGAACACAATCGTATCGGCAAGCGCAAGTTCTTCCAAATACTTGCCGCCCTTAACCGTCATGTCCATATCCGCGGCTTCACGCAGTGCAGAAATCACGGAAATCGGCGTCGAAAGCTTAATGGCGCAAGAGTAATCCACCATCAAGATGGAAACGGCACGCGAGATATTCTGCGTCAATAACAGCGTAAGCCCAAAGCCAAGAAAGCTGAACGGCACGATGCTATCGGCCAAATGTTCCGCACGGCTCTGCACGCTTGCCTTCAAGTCTTCGCTACGGTCGATCAGTTCCACGATCTTCTGGATTTTCGTATTGCTGTTGACCGCATGGACCTTCACGAGAATGGCACCTTCTTCAAGAACGGTCCCGGCAAAAACGATTCTGCCAGCAGTCTTCATCACCGCCTTGGATTCACCCGTCATCGTCGATTCGTTCACAAAGGCTTCGCCTTCAATCACGCGTCCGTCAACAGGAATCATGCTACCGGAGCGGATGCGGACCAAATCATCGACCTGGACATCCTTCATATCCACCAATGTATCCACGCCGTCTTTCACGACCCATACCTTATCTACCTTGACAGCGAGGCTACCCGTCAAAGCCGTGCGCGTACGCGCCTTGGTATAATCTTCCAGCAAGCCCGACACGCCCAAAAGGAACATGACCGTGCCTGCGGACTCATAATTTTTCTGGAGCAGGCTAGCACCAATCGCAGCCCCATCCAAAACATCGACGGTGAGCTTTCCGCTCATGAGCGTCGAAATACCGCGAGCCACATAACGCAACCCGCGAACCACCGTAATTGCCGTGCGAATCGGAAGCGGTAAGAACCAACGCGACAAATAGCGCCTTGCAATCATTCCCGTGAGGCTTGCCTTAAAGCCATCATCCAAAGCTTGCAACTGGTATTCCGTTTCGCCATCGCATTCAGGCAATTCTTTGGGGTTGAGCGCACTTACAAAATCAAGAATCTGCTTACGGCTCGCCTCGAAATCGCCCGCCTTGGCGGTGTATTCAAAAAGGAGGCCGCCATTGACGCTACGCACCACAACACTTTTAACGCAAGGCTCACTTAAGCAAGCCTTGTGAATGCGCGCTTCATAATCACGTTCAAAAGCGTACGCCCCAGCACGCAAGCGAAGGCGACCCGGCTTATCGTAAACGATTCTGAATCTCATAATGAATCTTAAGCAAATACTGCAAGTTATCAGTCATTAGTCAATAGTTACTAGTTTAAAATTTGGCGGCTACGCCGCGATTATAAAGACCAATGACCAATGACTATTGACTAAATTACTTAATCCCTGCTTCTGCCTTAGCGTCGTTGCAAATGTCGGCAGCCTCGTCCTTCATATCCTGGAAAGCAGCCTTGGCGTCAGCCGTGAACTTCATGCCATGAGCAAGTCCCTGAACGGCGAGTTCGCGGGTCTTCTTTGCCTTGAGCACCTTCTTAGCGACAGCGGAGCCCACAGCGCCGGCAACAACAAGCCAGAATTTTTCGTTTTTGAACATAGACATATGTTTCTCCTTATTAAAGAAAAATCAGCGGAGCAACTTGCCCGCCTTAAAAAATTAGATACTCTCCCCTCCAATTGCAAATTACAAATAAATTAAATATACAACTCTCGCAACCCCGCACCGCAGTTGAGTTTCACGAGATTGGCGCTAACATTGTTAGTAAAATTCTAACAATGTTAGACTCTCTAATTTTGTTAGAGAGTCTAACATTTCATGGATCATCGAAACTCAACAATTACGAAAGTGCAAGGACCTTACCGAGTTCACGGCACTTTTCCTTGCCAGCATCATCCGGAGCGTCTTCAATAGCGAGCGGTTCATCAGCAAGAACGAGACCTGCATTTGCAGCATCTTCTTTCCACGGATTCATCCATTCGCCGCCACCCCAGCCGTAAGAGCCGAAAAGCACAACTTTCTTGCCCGAAATCTGAGCTTTCAGCTGATCATAAAGCGGCTGGAATTCGCTATCTTCAAGTTCTTCGGCACCCATTGCCGGGCAGCCCAAAGCAAACTTGTCAAATTCCTGGGCCTTATCGGCAGAAAAAGCAGACGTATTGAAAAGTGTCACATCGGCGCCAGCTTCCTTTGCGCCAGCAACCACTTCATTCGCCATAATTTCGGTGTTACCCGTACCTGTCCAGAAAATAACAGCAATTTTGTTCATTTTATGTTCCTTTTTGTTTTTTCGGTTAATTAACACGCCACAGTCAATTCTTCCAAAGTTTCACCCAATTCAAATCGTTCTCGTAAAATCTTTTGACATTTTTTGTATACTTCAAAAATGTGCATGGAATTCGGCACGTCGTTATAGACCTTCCAGCAGCCAATCAGCTTGTAATTTTTACCGCCGTACGTAATAAAATCTTTCACGTCGTCAAGCGGGTAGCCCAAAAATACGCCCACTTCATGCGGAAAGCACACCGAACGCGTCATGCGAACCTGAAAAAAGTTCAATAGCGATTCAGCATCAAAGCAACTGTAGCCAAAACCTTTCAAAAAATTACGTACTTCGCAAGAGCATCCCAAATTCTGTAAAGCGCTATTTCGGTAGACATAAATGAAATAGCGCCCACAGCGTTCAGCAATCACGCGAGCGGCAACGCCCTTAGGGTTCAACGCCTGATTCCAACGCGCAAGGATATTGCAAAGCAAAACACCATCAGCAACATCAACACAAAAGAGATTGCCCAACTTGTGCCCCGCAAGAGTCGGGGCACATTGTCGAACCAAGCAGGAATCAAGGTTTCTATCCATGAACAACCTAATCATTTAGTATAAAGTCAAAAATCCCGCCGTTAGCCTTCGCCACGGCGGGATAACCTATCTAGCATATATGAGGTAACGAAATCTATATGCTAGCCGAGCTTCTATGGCAATAGTCTCTGAGATGTATTTTAGAATTTTTCATATTCTAACTCAACTCCAAATAGACTCAAATCAATCCCTAAAGTTAGATTAATCTAATAAAATTTATCTATACAAAAATCCCGCCACGACATTCATCGAAGCGGGGGATTTTCATCCTATGGCAAAAATTTTAGAATGCGAATACAGTTTCAAGACCGAAGTAAAGACCCGTGTCATCGCCAGCGTCGTCACCAACAGGGATGTCGAGCTTAGCAAAGCCAGTCACTTCAAGACCTTCAACCGGAGTGAAGTAAGCACGGACACCTACGTTGAACGTAGAAATGTCATCGTCCTTATCAACCGAGTTCGTATGGAATTCCAACGGAAGACCAAGAGCGATTGCATCGTTGATCTTTACGCCCGGTTCGCCATAGACAAAGAAGTATTCAGGAATTTCTTCGCCATGAACGGTCGGATTCTTGTCGTTGAAAATTGCATAGAGCACAGAAGCCTTGACATTGAAGGTTCCGAGATCAAGAGCCGGTTCGAAAAGCAATGCATGAGTTGCCTTCGGAGTCTTTTCGCCAAGTGCATCAATATGTGCACCGTAAACGAAGTGGAATGTAAATGCATCGAACTTCAGGTTAGCATCAAGACCAGTATGCAATTCATTGTGCTTTGCTTCCTGATAGGATTTGTAATCAAAGAACGGACGCAGCACATGTTCGCCAAGGCCGAGTTCGTAAGCGAGGTGGAGGTCATAGGCAACACCTACGCATTTTTCTTCACCTTCTTCTTCAACACATATCTGATTGTCGTTGTCGCCGCGACCAAAGCCGAGGCCAAAAACAAGGCCGTTAAAGTCAATTTCAAATCCTCGGATATCGTGTTCTGCCATACCGGCGGCATTATCAGCTGGATCATCATAATCGTAGAAGTTCAGGAAAGCGCCTTCTGAGAAGGTCAAGTCGCCGAACTTCACAGCAAACTTGTCATTATGCGTGTACTGGACAAATGCGCCATTGTAAATAGCGGTCGGATTTGTCGTTTCGCCATCAGCTTCCAACTGTACAGATGCAGACCATTTTTCGTTAAGCTTAACATCAACGTTCAAATCGAAAGTAGAAGCGTAGCTATGGCTCTGCTTATCGTCATTAATCACATCGCCGGTATAAGCGTCAAATTCCACTTCACCAGAGAACTTGACTTCCGGGCCTTTAGATGCGGCTTCAGCTTCCTGAGCAAGCGCCGGAACGGCAAGGATAGATGCAGCAGCAAGGCCAAACAAGAGGTTGGATGTTAAACGAGTCTTCATTTTGTCTCTCCTATGACGGTTTGTATTTTCCTTTTTGTAACACCCCGTCAGGTCTTTTACATTTTGTGTTACAAAACTCTTGGCTTTTCGCCCTTTTTACTTTTCTTTAAGCAAAGAGCGTGCCAATTATTTTTCAGTTCATTCCATTCAGAATCATTTTTTTCTGCGCCCATTGTTAGTTTCTCCTATCTTTGTTAGTTTAGTCTAATTAAGAGCGTTTAATTAAGGGCCGGCAGGTTTCGGGCCTACCAGCCCTTAATAATGATTCTTGACTCAAATGCAATTAGTCTTCGAAACGCCCTTTCTTATTTGCGCTCATACCAAAGAGCTTAAGGAACACGAATGTTGCCACAAGCACGATGATCGAGCTTACAATCCAGAATACATTGCCACCGACCGGCACCTGATAGAGGAGCACCGCGACAGCCCAAGCGAGGATTGTCTGTACCACAGCCATCAGCACACCGAGTCCAAGGCCGATTTCGCGAACCACGACACCCATCGCAGCAAGACACGGCACATAGAGCAAGATGAAGATGAGGAATGCAAACACCTGCCAGTTAAATCCATCGACCGGGTTTCCGTTCTTGTCCGGGTTGTGGAAGTAAGAGCGGAGGTTGGCATAGATGTCAGCCGTTTCGCTCAAGTCGCCTTCTTCGAGAGCGCCGATTTCATCTTCGCTCAGCGTAAGGCCTGCAGCAGCGAGCTTTGCAAAGACTTCTTCGCGAGCCTTGTCGGCACCTTCATCTTCGCTGAAGGTTTCGATAGAAGCGTATTCTTCGCAAGTAATGGCCTTCGTATCAAGAATCTTGTCGAGCGTGACCTTCTTGAGTTCTGCGGCATTCTGCGCTTCGAGTTCACCAGATGTTCCGAGAATGTCCGTGAGAGAGCCGAAGACTTCACTCAAGTTCTCAGGAATCGTGCCAAGGGCTTCCTTGAATGCACCGAGAATATCCGGAGCACCACCTTCTTCCTCTTCTTCGGCAGGGCATTCGTCCACGCCTGCGATAAGGGGCTTTTCTTCGGCAGGAGCTTCAGCAGCCTTTTCAGCAGCAGCACTGTCTGCGACAACTGCGCTATCAGCGACTGCGGAATCAGCAACAGCGACCTTTGCAGAATCGGCTACAGAGCTATCAGCAGCCACAACTTCCACGGGCTTCTCCGGAGCTGCGGCAACTTCGGCAGCCTTCGAAGCTTCAGCAGCATCGCCAGGGCCTGCCATAGAGTACAGCGAGTTCATCGTACCAATCACAGCTTCCTTAGCAAGGAGGCCAGTGAAGAGCGACACAGATGCAGGCCAGTTGTTCGATTCCACACCGAATGGTTCAAAAACCGGGGTAATTGCCTTACCGATTACAGAAAGCAAGCTGTTTTCGGAATCACCGTTACCCGCCGTAAATTCGCTTTCCGTCTGGACCTTGGATTCGTCAATCACGACACCTTCGGGGAGCGGGACTTCCTTTTCGTCCTGCACCATGGCGTAGCCTTCTTCGCTCTTCACGATTTCGGTCTTTTCGCCATTGATTTCGGTGTAGAGCTTGTCCACAAAGCCAAAGCTGTTGAGGAAGCCGAGAATGGCAACGGCAATCGTAATCACCTTACCGGCGCGAATCACGTAGTCACGCAAACGGAGCCAAGAGTGGATCATGAGCGACTTGAACTTCGGCAAGTGATAAGGCGGCAGCTCCATCACAAAGTTGCTAGCCTCACCCACAAACAAGGAGCGACGAAGAATCAAGCCGTACACGATCGCAAAGAGTACACCCGCGAGGTAGAGGGCAAACACGACCGTCCCTGCCTGCGTTCCAAAGAATGCAGCCGCAAACAACGCATACACCGGGAGGCGAGCGCCGCAGCTCATGAACGGCACGAGGAAAATCGTGAGGAAACGTTCACGCTTGGATTCAAGCACGCGAGAGCCCATAATGCCCGGCACGCCGCAACCAAAGCCAACCATCATCGGCACGAATGCACGGCCCGGGAGTCCGAGGAATCGCATAAAGCGGTCCGCGACAAAAGCGGCACGTGCCATGTAACCCGAGTCTTCCAAGAAAGAAAGGCAGAGGAACATGAAGAAGATGACCGGGATGAACGTCGACACCGTCTGGATACCGGCACCGATACCATCGGCGAGGATTGCAGACACAAAGCCCGGCGCATGGAACACATCCGTGAGCAAGTAGCCAAGGCCATCCACAAAGATAGCGCCAAACAGCACGTCAAAGAAATCAATGAACGCAGAACCGATCGTCACTGCAACCCAGAAGACCAGGTACATGACCAAGAGGAAAATCGGGAGCGAAGCCCAACGGTTCAAAAGCACGGAGTCAAGCTTATCGGACCAGGTTCTCTTGGAACGGTTCGAAAGAATCGTCTTGCCTGCAATTTCGTGAGCCAAGCTGTAGCGTGAATCCGCCATAGCAAATTCGCTTTCTTCGCCGAGAATCTGCGTGACTTCGGCCTTGTTAATCTGCACCTTGGCTTCGGCAAACTTGTCCGCATAGCTTTTTTCGTTGCCCAAGTACATGAGCGAAACCCAGCGGGCATCCGTATCCAAAAGCTTTGCGACCGGTTCGACCTTCGGCTCCAAATACTTGACAGCAGCTTCAACCTTCTCGCCGTAATCAATCGCCTTGGGCGTCATCTTCTTGCCCGCAACAACATGCGCCATTTCGCTGATGAAGTTCGTAATGCTTCTTTCGTTCACGGCAGAAAGCGGAATCACCGGCACACCGAAACGCTCAGCGAGGATATCCAAATCCAAATGCAAGCCGCGCTTTTCCGCGATGTCGATCATGTTCGCCGCAATCACCATCGGGATCTGCATATCGACAAGCTGAGAAGTCAAGAACAAGTTACGTTCAATGTTCGAGGCATCAATGATATTGACAATGAGGTCCGCTTCGCGAGTGAGCAAGTAGTCCACAGCGGCGCGTTCGTCTTCGGCATTCGCGAAAAGCGCATAAGTACCCGGCAAGTCCACCACGCGGATATGCTGGTTACCGAGTTCAAAAAAGCCTTCCTTCTTTTCGACAGTCACGCCCGGCCAGTTACCAACACTCTGGCGAGCACCCGTAAGGGCATTAAAAAGAGCCGTTTTACCGCAGTTCGGGTTACCGGCAATTGCAATAGTAAAAAGCTTCGGAGCCATTAGACCCTCTTCAATTTAAGAACGTTCGCTTCTTGTCTGCGAAGCGACAAACGGTAAGAAAGAACACTCACCTCAATCGGATCACCGAGAGGTGCAATCTGCAAGACTTCCAGCGTTACACCACGGACAAGTCCCATCGACAAAAGCTTGGACTTGTAGCGGGCATCGCCCTCATTGTAGCCGACAATTTCAACCTTGTCGCCCTTCTTGAGATCCGAAAATTTCGGTTCCAAATCCCATTTTTTAGTTTGCGACTTGCCGCCGCAACCACAATTACAACCCATTGTTATTTTCCTTTTTTTGCCTTTAATGCATTCGCCTTTTTCGCAACGACGCCTTCATTTCCTTTTTTCATGAAGTCTTCGATTATCGAAAGGGTTTCAGCCGAAAGAATATGTTCCATGCTGCAGGCGTCCTTGTCCGCAATAGCTTCGGAAACGCCGAGACGGATTAAAAAGCCCTTCAAAAGAATATGGCGGTTCAGCACATCGGCTGCCGCCTTACGCCCTTCTTCGGTGAGTTCCACACCGCTATAGGGTTCCTGAGTCACAAGGCCCAGCTTTTTAAGTTCAAGAATCGCTTTTGCCACAGAAGGCATCTTCACAGAAAGGGCGGCGGCAATATCCTTGACACGGGCAATCCCGTTTGCCAAGCGAAGCATATGCACCATTTCCAGATAGTCTTCGAGGCTCTGGCTGAGCTTTACGTGATTGTTTTCCATATTTGATGATCCTTTAAACGTTAACGTCGCCTAATTTTATTAGACAAGACTAAAATTAGTAAGCCGAGGCTAATTAGTCAAGGCTAAACTTTTATACTTTTTTACTATTACCCTAGTAAAAGCCCCGCTATAACGGGCGTAAATCCTTATCTTTTACATATATATGGAGAATTTGACCATTTCTAAGGAAATTTGGGCATACCCTTATTAATATGCGGTCTTTGCAAAAAATTTGCCTTTTGCTAGATTTCATGCATGAACTTCCTTGAGCAAAAAATCCTTGCCGATGGCGTAGTCAAACCCGGCAACGTCCTTAAAGTTGACAGTTTCTTAAACCACCAAATTGACATCCGCCTGATGCAAAAAATCGGCGAAGAGTTCAAACGCCGTTTTGCCGACGTCCAGTTCAATAAGGTGCTCACCATCGAGGCAAGCGGTATAGCCATCGCGGCATTCATCGCCTACCTGAACGATGTACCCGTGGTATTCGCCAAGAAGGGCCAGACCGTCAACAGCACCGATGACAAATACGTTGCCAAGGCATATTCCTTCACGCACAAAAAGTTCAACGACATTTTCGTTTCGCGCCCGTACCTCAAGCCGACCGATAAAATCCTCATCGTGGACGATTTCCTCGCCGACGGTGAAGCCAGCAAGGCGCTCATCGACCTCGTGAAGCAAGCAGGCGCCGAACTCGTCGGCGTAGGCATCGCGATAGAAAAGGGCATGCAGCCCGGTGGAGCAAAACTCCGCGCCGCAGGCGTCCGCCTCGAATCCATCGCCATCGTCGATAGCATGGACCCCGAAACTGGATTCATCAAGTTCCGCGAACAATAATCATAGATTGCTTCGCCCCTTGCGGGACTCGCAATGACGTAATAAAACATTCAAAGTTCGCAATGACGAAACACAGCATCTAAGGTAAAGCATGAAGACTTCGGACAACATCTACCAGCTCGACGGACGCGTTCCGCTTTTACAGGCAATTCCATTCGGCTTGCAGCACGTGCTCGCCATGTTCGTGAGTAACATTACGCCGATCATCATCCTTGCAAACGTCGTCGGGATTGAAAAAGGCCTCACCGCCTCGCTTATCCAGAACTGCATGATTATCGCAAGCATCGGCACGCTCATCCAGCTCTACCCTGTCTGGAAAATCGGCTCCCGCCTCCCCATCGTCATGGGCATCAGTTTCACATTCCTCTCCGTCTCCATTTCCATCGGAGTATCGCAAGGCATGGGAACGCTCATGGGCGCCGTCATCGTTGGCGGTATTGTCGAAGGACTTCTCGGCCTCTGCGCCAAATACTGGCTCAAACTCATCCCACACATCGTTGCGGCCACCGTCGTGACCTCCATCGGATTCTCGCTTTTGCCCATCGGCGCGAATTCATTCGCGGGCGGTCAAGGCGCCGCTGACTTCGGTTCCGCACAGAACTGGATTGTCGGTAGCGTCACTCTCCTCACCTGCTTACTCACGCAAGTTTTCGCCAAGGGATTCCTCCGTTCGCTCTCCGTGCTCGTCGGCCTCATCGTCGGTTACATTCTCGCACTCTGCATGGGCATGGTCGATTTCTCGGGCATCACAAACAACGGCTTTTTCGCACTCCCCAAGTTCCTCCCGTTCACACCGGAATTTAACTTGGGCGCAATCCTCTCCGTCATCGCCATCTATCTCGTGTCCGCCACAGAAACAGTCGGTGACTCCAGCGCCCTTTGCAGCGGCGCCCTCAAGCGCCAAATTCACAAAGTCGAGATGGGAGGCGCCATCAGCTGCGACGGCTTTGTCAGCTCTATTTCCGGACTTTTCGGCTGCACCCCGATTACATCCTTTAGCCAGAACGTCGGCCTTGCCTCGCTCTCTGGCGTTGTGAACCGCTTCGCCATCGCAACAAGCGCAGGCATCATGCTCCTCGGCGGCCTCTTCCCGCCCATAGGCACACTCCTCACGACCATCCCGCAAGCCGTTCTCGGCGGCTGCACTATCATGATGTTCGGTTCCATCCTCTTCGCAGGATTCGGCATGATTGCGAAAAGCGGCTTCTCGCAGCGCAACATGATTATCGTTAGCTTGTCCTTAAGCACCGGGCTTGGATTCACATCAGCATCGCAGATGTTCAAAATTTTCCCGCAGATCATCCAGACCATCTTCGCCGAAAACTGCGTCGCCGTGGTATTCATCCTCGCTGTAGTCTTGAATTTGGTATTGCCTAAGGACAAGGAAGAAGGAAAGTAAAAGGGGCAAATCGCCGAGAAAGTTCAGATAAAATTGCAAGTAAACGTCCGCCTTCGAGCGGACATTTTTTTGTGGAAGAAAAATCACTCAAAAAGTGACATTTAGAGAGTTATACCGCAAAAAAGTGCTTATAATTCTCTAAATCTCACAATTTTTTACACATTTAGAGAATTATAGCGATGTTTTTGTTGGATAGAGATTTTGGAAGCTATCTATTTTTCTGTTCCTCACTGGCAGCAATCGGCATTTCACTAAATTCATTCTTCTGCGTTGGCATCTTATAAATGCGCCCTGCGACATCCTCATTAGCCGTAGCATTCACCGCTTCATCGGCTTCTTTGGCTTTCTTCTTTAGGCTCTTGTAAATTTCGCCCATAAATATGCCAAGAACTTCTTTCTTGATTTCTTCATTATTCAAGAGCAAAGTGAAAAAACTTTCATTTTGGCCAAGACCTTCAATTAAAGCTTCGTCAATATTATCATAGAACGGATACGCAAAATCACGTTCAGTATTAACCGCAGCTTTCTTTTTAAGATCTTCGTTTTTCATCATGATGTCGCGAATCTGCAAAGCGGCTTTCACGGCAACGTCAGTATCAAACGTAGTTCCGTTCTTGCTGTTGATTTCGGCGATAATCTCGGACAGTTTCTGCTTCTTATCTTCAGTGAGACCGAACTTTTCAGCAATAGGCAATTTCAGGAACGGTTTAGAAACCAAGTTCGGAGCCTTGTGTTCTTCATCTTTTTTCTGGACAAAGTTCCCTATCTTGATTTTGCCCTTCAATGAGAAGCCATTACCTGCCTGGCGAATATCCAGATATGCAAGCAACGCGACAATGAAATTGTATTTCTTATGCAAGTCAACATCGCTGAAATTCGTCACCTGAATCATGAATTCATAAAAACGCACAAAACTGCGCAACAGAGCGACAAATTCCAGTTGTTCTTCGAGTTCGTATTTGTCAACGAATTTCTGCGCACGCACAAGCAAGCTGTTGATTTCAGCCTTCTTCTTGTCCATCAGCCCCTTGTACATCCACTCATTGAATTTCATCACATCATCGCAATCGATAATGGCGTAAGCGTCAATCTTCTTTTCAAGTTCGTAGATGTTTCTCGGGTTGACAGAATTGGCGAGGAATGTCGAGGTATAATACGGAGCAAATGCCGCCTTCATGTCTTCGTAATCGTTCTTAAAATCGAGAATGAAGGTCTGCTTTTTATACGGGGCACAGATGCGGTTGAGTCTCGAAAGCGTCTGCACGGCGTTGACTCCGCGCAACTTTTTGAGGATGTACATCGCACAAAGTTTCTTCTGATCAAAGCCAGTCTGGTACTTGTTCGCCACAAGCAGCACCTGATATCCGTCCTTGTCGAATTTTTCAGGCAACTTGTCTTCCGAAAAACCGTTCATTTTTGCTTCGGAATACTCGACATCATCAACTTTCACCTTTCCGGAGAATGCGACTAGCGCCTTGATGTCGCTGTAACCTTTTTTATTCAGGTATTCATCCATGGCCTGTCGGTATTTCACTGCACCTTGGCGAGAATCCGTAATGACCATTGCCTTTGCGTTTCCATCCAGTTCCTGCATCACAGTCGTGCGGAAGTGTTCTACAATCACTTCTACTCGTTGTGCAATATTGGTATCGTGCAATTCGGCAGTACGAGCAATCTGGCGCTTCGCCTTTTTGGTTTCCAGGGTCGGATCGTCTTGAATAGCCTTGTTCACCTGATAGAAAGTCTTGTAGGTGATGTAATTCTGCAACACGTCCAGAATGAAGCCTTCTTCAATCGCCTGCTTCATGGAATAGGTGTGGAACGCTTCGCCATGACCATCCTTGTTGATGCGCCCGAACAATTGCAAAGTCGTAGGCTTGGGAGTCGCCGTAAACGCGAAGAATGATACATTCTCCTGCTTGCCGTTGCGCTTGATTTCATCGACAATAGAATCTTCGACATCGACTTCTTCGTCATCATTCTGCTTGCCTTTGCCAAGAGCCTTGGTGATTGCCGCCATATTCTTGCCCGCAGTAGAAGAATGAGCCTCATCGATGATAACAGCAAAAGTCTTACCCTTAAGCGAGGCAACCGTATCGACAATGTAAGGGAACTTCTGGATAGTTGTCGCAATAATCTTGGTGTTTCCTTCAAGCGCCTTGCGCAAATCGTCCGAAGTGCAGTCGTCCTTCATGGGCTTGAAAAGCCCGGACTTGTGCTCGATTCCGCTAATGGCCGCCTGCAACTGCCTATCAACTACCACGCGGTCCGTTACGACAACGACATTATCAAAAATCTGCTTGTCATCCTTGTCGTGCAACGAAGAAAAACGATGCGAAAGCCAGGCGATTGTATTAGTTTTGCCGCTACCCGCACTGTGCTGGATCAGGTAATTGAACGAAGACATGTTTTCCGTGACATCGGCAAGAATCTTTCGCAAGCAATCCAACTGATGATAACGCGGGAAAATGATATTTTCCTTCTTCGTCTTTTTCCCAGTTTCCTTGTCTTCTTTTTCTTCAACCTGGATAAAGATGTATCTCGAAATCAAATCGAGAATCGTATCCTTGGTCAGGATATCTTCCCACATGTAATGTACGGGGTAATCGTCGTCGCAAAGCGGGTTCCCTTTACCCGCATTTACGCCATTACCGTCACCCATATTGAATGGCAAAAAGGTCGTCGTTTCGCCTTCGAGCCGCGTGGTCATATAGACTTCGTTCAAGTCCATCGCAAAGTTCACCAGCGTTCCAGACTTGAACTGGAACAGTCGCGTCTTGGGATTACGCTGCGTACGGTACTGCTCAATGGCATGCGAATAATTTTGCCCCTGCGGATTCGACTTGAGTTCAAACGAAATGATGGCAATCCCGTTCAAGAAAATCACCAGGTCAATCCTTTCGTCGTCACTCGCCCAAACTTCTTCAGCGACCGAGAAAATATTTTCCCGATAGTTCTTCAAGAGTTCCGGGTTAAAATCGGTGGCGGGCTTGCTGTACATCAAGTCTAGGTGCTGGTTTGCAAGGTCAATGCCGTGCTTGAGCGCGCCAATAAGGCTCCCATCCTTCTTGTTCACTTCGCGGTTGAAGTAGTTGAACAATGTTTCTTCGAAATCGTCCTTGTACATTTTGCGCAGGAGTTCGACTTTTTTCGGCTGCGTCTTGGTCAAAAATTCCACGAGCAATTCGCCGTCTATCGCAAAGCGACGGTCAAAGTTTTCATTCGTGCGCACACGGTAACCGTTATGCTCTTTCAGGTAATTGAGGATTCCGCGCTGGTAATCGTAACGCTCATTGATAGAGAACTTCATAGCATATTCCCCCTGAACAAATCTTCCATTGTGATTTCTTGCTGTGCGACGCTGCTGTTGGCACCTTCGGCAACACCGTAGGTAGTCACCATTGTTGGTACGATAGCGTATTTGGTTTTCGTCTTAGTTCGGAAAAGTTCAGCCCTATCGCGAATATAGTCGGCGTATTCCGCCGTCATTTGATACTTGCCCATAGCGAATTTAATTTCGCACAAGTTTATTGTTCTGTCCGCTCTTGAAATAACCAAATCAATTTGGGCTCCCTTTTCAGAATCGCTTTTGGGTACATATCTCCATGCAGATACTTCCGTCGCTATGCCGGCAATGCCCAGTTTCTGCTTTATAGCATCAACATGCGTCATGCAAACTAGTTCAAAAGTCTGCCCCTGCCAACTTTCTACGCTGTGTGAGTTGAAATGCTTGCTCCACCATTGTTCGTCAAGGGAGTTGTTCGCCTGCACATACTTGAAATAAAAGAGTGTATAAAAATCAGACAACCGGTAAATAGCGTCCTTGACCTTGTTGCCAAGCTGACTATAACGCAAAACGAAATCGCAGCGTTCAAGATTTTTCAGGACGATTGTCAACATTTTTCCGTCGAAACGGACCTGCTTCCCTATTTCAGAACGAGTCATGCCCTCTTTGTGATTAGCCAGCAGCTGCACCACTTGTATATAGTATTCCGCATGGGAGAACAACGCATTGTAGAGCTCGTCAAATTCTATTTTCAGCAAAGCATTCTTACGGAAGAAAAGACGGTCGATGTTTTGGACAAGGCTCAAGCGGGTATCCAGCAGACTCCAGTAAAACGGGACTCCGCCCAAAATCATGTACGCCTGGAGAATCTGGTATCTATCCCACGCACACCTTCTAGCTCGGAGGTATTGTTCCGACTCGTAAAGCGTAAAGGGGTTCAGGTAGATACTGTTCGTAATGCGGCAATGCAACCCGCCCTGGTTCTCGACGAGCTTATCGATCATCCAGCTGGTCGCACTGCCCGTTGCAACAAACAAAATGTCTTTGCGGCGGGCGGCCCAACCATTCCAGAAGTTTTCGAACTCTTCGACAAAATCCGATTTTGGGGTGTCAATCCACGGCATTTCATCAAAAAAGATGACTTTCTTATGGTCGCTTGATTGCGACTCGATCCATCCGGTTAGCGAATCGAAGGCATCTGACCAATCGGCAAACTCTGGCAATTTTGGCAAGTGCGCGTAATGCTTGATGGCCTTTGCAAAGTTTCGCAACTGCTTTTTTACGGGCAGGTTATGACCTCCGACAAAAGAAAAGTCGTATTGACGGTTAAAGAACTCTTCTACAAGGAAGGTCTTGCCTACGCGGCGACGGCCATAAACAACAACGAACTCCGACTGGTCACTTTTTAAGCAACGGTCGAGTTCCCCTATTTCGCGATTTCGTCCAATCAGGTTCATCGGCATCCCCATGCTATTTTCTCTAAATATACACAAAAGCTAGACAAATAATTTCCCCAAAGTGATATTTTTTACGAGATTTGGGAAAATATATGCTAAAAACAGCTAATAATTTCCCAAATCTGCAAATTTTTGTGAGATTTGGGAAATTATGTAGTTCCTAGGGAACTTCCTTTTTGCCGGTCACGTATTCGAAAATGAGTGATTTTTTGTATTCGTCAAGGGTTTCAAGCTGTTTTTGCTTGTCGGCGATTGTCACATCGATTTCGGAACATTTTTCGTCGAGATAATCCACGATAGCCTTTTGCTCGGAAAGAGGAGGGAAGAGAATTGGCGTATTCCCTAATTTCTCTTTCGTATAGTGTTGAATTGTTGCCCGATTGCATATACGATCAATATATCCTAAATGATAAATAGCAAACAGCCAATAATACAAGAAGGTTTGAATAGTTGCAGCATTTTTACTTCTACAACGCATAACTGAATTTTGAATGTAGCAAGGGTAAAATTCATTATGGTAAATAGCCGCAGTCCCCGCCATACCGCCTTCCATTACAAGCACATCTCCATCATCAAGAAGAAACAGTTTTTTTTCGTATTCTGAAAAATACATTTGTTTATGGACATCAACATTAATTCCAGTCCATTTGATATTTGCCGCACACAAATAGTTTTCCAAACCAACATCTTTTTCAGAATCAATCATTTTCCCCAATGTTATATCAAATAGTCTTTTAATGTATGATGTTTTCCATCCTTCAGGGATTTTCCCAATCCATTCGATGCCGCTATCTTTTAATTTGACTTTGGGGTTAAGGCCCTTCGTGACAGCCTCGGTAATGACCGATTTCTTGTAGTCGTTCAAGATATCAATCTGCTTCTGGATATCCGAACGAATCGAATCAATCTCGCCACACTTCTCATCCAAAAAATCCGCAATTCTCTGCTGCTCCGCAAGAGGTGGAAAAGGAATGACATATGTACCAACATTTTCTGCAGAAAGATTTGCAGCACAAGATCCATTTTCAAACTTTTTTGTCTGTATCTCAGCAATCTTTGAATTTAATATGAAATTAAGAAAATGATTGTTGATGTTTTTTGGTCTTAGCACTGTTAATGACGACGCTACCGTTCCCTCATCTTCAGATTCGTTTATTGAGCATAAACCAACACTACCACGAAGACAGAAAACAATATCACCTTTTTTGATTTTTGCGCCACCTAATAATTTATAACGTTCGGGAGTTATATACTTTGTAATTTCCGGATTTGTATCCAAAACTGTAGAATGGATGTTGTTTGACGTGAGAAAAACAATTCCGTCATCTACAAGGTCATCCCCACTAGGATAATTTTTCCCTCTATCTCCATTGTAAAAATCAGCAACAAACTTGACTTTGGTCATCATCCAATCTTCTGGAATTTGCCCAATCCACTGAAAATCACAGTCTTTCATCTTACGCATGCTTGCCCCCAACCTTGCCATAGTTAGCGGTCAAATAGTTCACAAACGCAGAACAGCTGACAAGCATAAATTTTGCTTCTTCAAAAGTGACATCGCTTTCAAACATACCATTTGCATGTCTAACTCCGCCCTCATCACTCGTATAACCATATAAATTTGAAAAGGCGTTTTTTAAAGCCGAATGAATTACCAAGCCGTTATCTTCAAGCCGTTTAAGGGCCTGTCCCAATGTCGCTTTTTCATTACCAACAACAATTGAACAAATTGACTCTACTGCAGAAATGCTTTCCTTGATACAGTTCTTATAGTCTTTGTGTTCTCTATCCGCAATAAAGCCAACAGCCTTTTTTATATGAGCCCTTGTTCCTTCAAATTCATTATTGCAGGCTTCTTCTATGGAGTCAATTTCATTTTTATCCGTAATCGGTGTAATCCTACCATCAACAAATCGATAGCCCACATATTCCATTTCAAAAATTGAATTTATAGTTTCATAAAAACCTTTACGCTTTTCAATTTCATATTTATCATATCGATGCATTGCTAGGAACTCAATAAAATCAAACACTTCATTAAAGAAAGCATTCGTAAGAATATCCTCTGTAATAGCAATTATACGAGCAACGCTATAATGTTTACTTGAATCAATTCTTTTAGATAGCACAAACGTAATTATATCCTTGCATAAATCATTTTCTTTATCATACAAGTACTTATCACCAAATGCACTAGCGTTTTTAAACTGTTCTTTCAAACTTTCGGATATACAATTAAATAAAATATTCCTAGTTCTATCATCCAATTCATCAGTTTGCATCTGCGTATTGCAAGAACCCATTCCATGGGCCTCGCTAAATCCGCCACGAACATGAATCATGCTTTTACGTTCTGCCATATACTACCCAAACAATTTTGCAATACGCTTGTTCACAGACTTATCGAGTTCTACAAATTCCTTCGCCAAATCCTTGCTCGCCTTGGGCTGCTGATACTTGTAAAAGTAGCGTGTGAACGGAATCTCAGCACCGGTTTTCACGACAGGCTTCTTGGCGCTTAAATCTTCTTCAAAGAAAGCCTTTGCGTCAGGGATATGAGGCAGCACTTCGCGAGCCATGTAATCGTTGATGCTTTCGGTGTACTTGACAATTTCGGTATCCTTCGAATCGTTATCCCAAAGAACATTGCCCTTCTTATCTTTCTGAATTTCGGCTTCCTTGTCCATTACAGAAAGGCCATCCGCAATCCTGTCGAGCAACTTCTTATCCACATCGGGGAACAATTCCGACAAACGCTCCATAAAGGAATCCGGTTCCAAGTATTTCTTCTTGCCGGTGTTCGCCTTTAGCGTTTCCATGATGAAATCGTAAATGGGCTTGCCCGCCTTCAACTTTTCAAGGAGCTTTTCTTCCTTGGTGGAGAGCTCCTCTTCGGAATTTTCAAGTTCGTTCACCTTCGCTTCGTCATAGACCGTATTCAACACACCCGAAACGACCAGATTTTCAATGCGTTCGTCAGTGATGGCATAGCTGCGCTGCAACGGCTGCTTGACCACATATTCGCGGTACATGAATTCTTCATTGTCGTAAATCTGGCAAAGTTCGTTCTCTTCAAAGTTCGCATAAAGTTCGGTAATGCGCTTGCGGTCTTTGGGAGTGATTTCGTTGCGCTTGTTTCCGAGGCTCTTACGCAACTTGTGGTAAATACCGCTCGCGTCAATGAGCTGCACCTTGCCACGACGCTTTTGACTCTTATTCTTCGAAAGCACCCAAATGTAGGTCGCGATGCCCGTGTTGTAGAAAAGGTCCGTCGGGAGCGCAATAATCGCTTCGAGCAAATCGTTTTCCAAAAGCCAACGACGGATTTGCGATTCGCCAGAAGCCGTACCACCCGTAAAAAGCGGAGAGCCATTCTCAATAATCGCTGCACGGCCGCAAAGGTCATCCATCTTGTCGACCGCCGACTGGATAAACAGCAACTGCATATCGCCCGTTGCAGGCAAGTAGCCCGCCCCCCAGCGGCTCTGCGATTTCGTCTTTTCCTTATACACCGCCTCCTCAACACCTTCGGCAGCATCCTTGCCGCCCCAAGGTTGCCCAAACGGCGGATTCTCTACCATAAAGCGCATCTTGGTATTCGCAAAACAATCCGCCTTCATCGTGTCTTGCAAGCGGATATTCTCGGCGTTCTGCCCCTTGATAAGCATTTCAGCAAGGCATATCGCATAAGATTCCGGATTCACCTCTTGCCCGAAAAGACGGATGTCCGCTGTCGGGTTAAAACGCTTGATAAAGTTTTCCGTAGTGGAGAGCATACCGCCCGTTCCGCAAGCCTGGTCGCAAACGGTAATCACCTTGCCATCGTCAAAGATGTCGTCGCAACCTTCGGCAAGCAAGATGTTCACCATCGTCTTGATGATGTCGCGGCCCGTGTAGTGGTCGCCCGCCTCAGCGTTTTCAGAGAATCTGCGAATCAAGTCCTCGAAAATGTAGCCCATCTTTACATTGTCAATCGTTTTCGGATTAAGGTCCAATTCCGAGAATTTCTTGATGACGCCGTAAAGGCGATTGTGCTTGTCCATCTTGTCGATTTGCTTTTCGAAATCGAGACCCGACGAATTGCTCATGATGATTTCCTGAACGTTCGGCGAGAATGCGTTCAAGTAGCTCTTAAAATTCGAAGCAATGTGTTCTGAATCGTTCAGGAGTTCTGCAAGTGTGTATTCGCTCGTGTTGTAGAACTGGAAACCGGAAATTTTGCACATCGCCTTGTAAGGATAAGCGGGGCTCTTTTTGAACTGGGCAACAACCTTAGCCTTCGTGCCGGCAAGCGCACATTCAAAACGGCGGATAATCACCATCGGGATGATGACATCTTTGTACTTGTCGCTCTTGTAAGGGCCGCGAAGAGTATTCGCGATGGACCAAATAAAATTAACTTCAGTCGAAACATCTACCGGGGAATCGTCAAAAGCGGCGTCGATGACCTTGTTCTTGGACATGTAGAAAATCCTTTGCTGTATCAAGGGAAAAAGTAAATAAAAATGAGGGATTATTCAACCAACTCAGGCTTGAGTTTGAACGCATTTGGGTCAAGAGTTATCTGGTAAATGTTGATATTCGGGTTCAATTTCTTTGCTATTTCAATTATTTGTTCCCTTTTTCGCTGCAACATATTTACGCCGAGATAAACCGATTCGAAGCAATCTGCAGTGAGTCTAGGGTAATGGCGTATTTCTTTTCCATCTATGGTTTCTTCTTCATCAAATTCTCTTGGTACATCACGCATTGCATTAGCCCATAATGGGTGGTCCGCAATTAAGCGCACTTCCTGTTCGTGCTCCCAATCCTTGGCTTTTGTTAGCAACATTTCAGACGGAGAAGGGCGGTCTCTAAAATAATCCGGTTTGTCGTTTATATCTCTATAAATAACCTCTTCAGCTTCTTGAGGAGCACTATAACCAATAAACCTATCCTGGCAACTCCGCAAAACCGCTTCTATATTTAAACCAATACAGATTCCTTTATGGTTGTTGTAGTAAGCCCACATAAGCAAGGAATCACACACCTTCGACAAGCAGCAAATCCATGTTTGCTCTCTATAATTTTTCATGTCGTTGTATTTCATTTTAGAGAAGAAACCAGCAGGATTCAAGTTACGCTTATTCGGTGGAACATTCGAATAATCAAATAATGCTGGGTGGCAATCAAACGGATCATTAAACTTCGTCGCATTGGTAAACTGAAGAGTTCGATTTTTCAGCATAGCCATGCCACCATCGAAATCAAGGTATTTATACAATATATCTGTCGCCATACATTTTGCAAAATAGTTTATTACTTGAAATAAAATTGCAGTTGTCGCAAAATTTGCATATTACCTTTTCAAAATTCTAACACCGTTTTTCTAAAGTCACAAGTTGTGACTTTAAACGAGTGATTTCAGAGAATTAAAAAAAATGGAAATCGCAAATTGCGACATCCATGTTTTTTGGTGAACCTTTTAGTGAACTTTTTGGTGAACTTTTTACTTTTCCCCAAAGCTCACGCCGAATGACTTTGGCATCACGATTTCCTTATAGGCGTTCATCAGATAGTCATCGGTCATTCCAGAGACGTAGTCGGCGACAATGCGCGGGAGCGATGTCGTTTCTTTGTACTTTTCGCCCAGCGATTCACACCAGTGATTGATTCCTGTTGCCTTTTTCACGCCAGACTTGAGTTCTTCAAGGCATTCTTCCAAGACAGTCCGGAACATCATCTTGATTTTTTCATCCTGGGTTGACTTTTTCGGATTCAAATAGATGTTTTTGTAGTTCCAGTTTTTCAGCTGATTAAGCGCATCGAAAACTTCCGGCGAAAAGACGAGAGTTTCTTTGTCTAGACTATTGTTGACAAGGTCTGTAATAAGCGTGTTGACGATTTCGCTATTTTTGCTTCCGAGAATTTTCGTGATTTCTTGGGGGATGTCTTCGCGTTTCACCAATTTCAAGATGATGGCATCTTCGATGTCGCGGCCAACGTACGCAATCACGTCCGAGATTCGCATGACGCATCCTTCCAATGTCATCGGGACCATCTCTTTCGATTTCAGCTTTCCGCTTAAGCTGTTTTTGTATTCTTCCAGCAGTTTTTCTGGAGTCTTGCTACGGTTGCAGCCGTATTCATTTTTCAGGATTTCGCCGTTGTGGCAGATGATTCCGTCGAGCACTTGCGCGGTAAGGTTCAGTCCTTTGCCGTACGCTTCGAGGTCATTGAACAGTCTAAAGCTTTGAACATTGTGTTCAAAAATTCCTTCTCCGCAATCTTGCAAAAACTTCGAGACAATCCGTTCGCCATCGTGCCCAAAAGGCGTATGGCCCACATCGTGACCTAGCGAAATTGCCTCAATCAAATCCTCGTTAAGATTCAAAAAGCGTCCAATGGTCCTTGCGATTTTAGCGACTAGCTGCACGTGCAGCACACGATGCGTGATGTGGTCATTTTCAACAAGGCAAAACACCTGAGTTTTATCAATGTATCGGCTATAGCAATAGGAATGGATAATCTTGTCTGCATCGCGGGAAAAATTCGGGCGGATATCGTCAGGCACTTCGTGATAGCGAATTGCGGAAGCGGACTTGCAGGCGTATTCTGCAAGCGAGTTTTCCTTTTCCATCAAGCGGGATTCAATTTGTTTCTTGACCGAGGCGTTCCATTCCATAAAGCAATTCCATTTGGGTTTTAGATTACAGAAATATACATTTTCAGCAAAAAAGAGTACGCCCCTAAATTTTGACAAAAACTCGCCCACTTGACATTTTTCACTCAAAGAACGATATTTATAGAAAACACATTAGGTAATTATGCAAAACAGAATTGACTACAAAAAATTAAATATCGAAGTTTACGAAGACACAGCAGAGCGTTGCCGCACAAATGCACGATTGCGTGAATCCATCGCAAGTTCCACCCGCGAACAGAAATTTACCGGCGAGGCAGAAAAAGTCGTTGTCGAGAACCGCAACATTTTCACGGAAAGCGCCAAAATTATCGTTTCACAAAAGCGAACGCTCGAAGCCGCCAAAGCATACGCAGGTACAAAAGTCGCAGTGCTCAATTTCGCATCGGCATCGCACCCGGGAGGCGGCGTTACAACAGGCGCAGGCGCCCAAGAAGAAAGCATTTGCAGATGCTCGACATTGCATCCATGCCTAAAGGCACCCCAAATGGAAAAGTTTTTCTACGAGCCGCATTGGCACCAGAAAAACGCGCTCCACAACGACGACTGCATTTACACGCCTGGCGTAACCGTCATCAAGACCGACACATCATCGCCCGAATTGCTTGACGAATCGGACTGGTACAATGTCGATGTTATCACCTGCGCTGCACCGAACTTGCGCAACTTCGAACGTAAAAAGGATTTACTCGTCGATAAATACGGCAGCGGTTCAATCACTGACGAAGGCTTAAAGCAGCTGCACATCAAGAGGCTCCGTCGCATTTTGGACATCGCAATTTTGAATAAAGTCGAAAGCATTATTCTCGGAGCATTCGGCTGCGGTGCATTCATGAACGATCCAAGAATCGTCGCAGAAGCAACCGCCGAAGCCCTCAAGGATTACCTGCACGCGTTCAAGAATATCGAATTCGCCATATTCTGCCGCCCAGGATTCGAGCAGAACTACAAAGAATTCTGCAAATTGCAATGCATTAACCAATTATAAATTAAAACGATTTTCCATATTAGAATGCAAAAAGACCGCAGCGGAAAGCTACGGTCTTTTTGTAAATCACTGGATCCTTCCGCCTTCGGCGTCAGGATGACGTAATTGCTACTTTACCACGATGTTCACGAGCTTGCCGGGCACGACGATGGACTTCACGACGGTCTTACCGTTCATGAACTCTTTCACGCGTTCATTGTCAAGTGCGAGTTTTTCCAATGCGGCCTTGTCCAAGTCCTTGGCGACAGATGCCTTGGCGCGGACCTTGCCGTTCACCTGGAACACGACTTCTACAGTGTTTTCCACAGCCTTGGAGTGGTCGGCTTCCGGCCAGGCGACGTTCGTGAGTGATTCGTTGTGACCGAGGATGCTCCACATTTCTTCGGCGATGTGCGGGGCAAACGGGTGCAAGAGCTTGACGAACGTTTCACACGGTTCGCGGTAGCGCTTGTCCATCTTCATCATTTCGTTGTTGAAGATCATCAGCTGGCTAATCGCTGTGTTGAAGCTCATGTTTTCAATGTCGTTCGTGACCTTGATAACGCTCTGGTGCATCACCTTCTCGATTGCTTCCGGAGCGGTTTCATCCACAAAGACCGGGGCTTCATCGCTGTCGCCGACAACAGAACGCCAGGCGCGGCCGAGGAAGCGGTTCATGCCTTCGATGCCCTTGGTCTGCCACGGCTTCACGGCGTCCAGCGGGCCCATGAACATTTCGTACAAGCGAAGGCTATCGGCACCGTAGTCGCGCACCACGTCATCGGGGTTCACAACGTTCTTCAAAGACTTACTCATCTTAGCCACAATCTGCTTGAGTTCGATGTCCGTACCCTTCTTGAAGTACTTGCCGTTCTTTTCTTCAACTTCGTCGGTCGGGACCTTGGAGCCAGCGGCATCTTCGTATGCAAAGGCAAGAATCATACCCTGGTTGAAGAGCTTCTGGAATGGTTCGTCGGTAGAGACGAGGCCGAGATCGAACAAAACCTTGTGCCAGAAACGGCTGTAGAGCAAGTGAAGCACGGCGTGTTCGGCACCACCCACATAGAGGTCAACCGGCATCCAGTACTTTTCAAGTTCCTTTGCCACAAATGCGTCGCCGTTGCAAGCGTCGATGTAGCGGAGGTAATACCAGCAAGAACCAGCCCACTGCGGCATGGTGTTCGTTTCGCGGATACCCTTGCGGCCATTCTTATCGACGACCTGGAGCCATTCGGTGGCGTTTGCGAGCGGGGACTGTCCGCCGTCACCCGGCTTGTAATCCTTGAGTTCCGGCAAGAGCACCGGCAGTTCGGAATCATCGACGGTAGAGATTTCGCCGTCTTCCCAGTGGATAATCGGGAACGGTTCGCCCCAGTAGCGCTGACGGCTGAAGAGCCAGTCACGGAGCTTGTAGTTCACGGTAGCCTTACCGATCTTGTTGGCTTCGAGCCATTCGATGACCTTGGCGATACCCTGCTTCTTGTTGAGGCCGTTCAGGCAAAGCGTGTCGTTCTGGCTGTTGATGTAGGTGCCGTCGGCAGCCCAGCAGGCTTCCCCCTTGAGCACGAGAGGCTTAACATCTTCGGGGCAGCTTGCATCCGGTTCCATGATGCAGATGACCGGCAAGTTGAACTTCTTTGCAAAGTCAAAGTCGCGAGTATCGTGAGCCGGCACGGCCATGATGGCACCGGTGCCATAGCCCGTCAAAACGTAGTCGGCAACCCACACCGGAATCTTCGTGCCGGTGAGCGGGTTCACAGCGTAAGAACCAGTAAACACGCCGGTCTTTTCCTTGGCGAGTTCAGTACGGTCGAGGTCGCTCTTCAAGGCGGCGGCGTGCACGTATTCTTCCACGGCGGCCTTCTGTTCGGCAGTCGTGAGTTCCGGCACCATAGCGTGTTCCGGAGCAACGACCATGTAGGTTGCACCGAACAGCGTATCGCAACGGGTCGTATAAACGCGGAGCTTCTTTTCGGTCGGCTTGCCGTTAGCGTCGGCAATGGCAAAGTCCACTTCGGCACCAAAGCTCTTGCCGATCCAGTTCTTCTGCATGTCCTTCACGCCCTGCGGCCAGTCGAGCTTGTCAAGGCCCTTCAGCAGGCGGTCGCCATACAGCGGAATACGCATGAGCCACTGCTTGAGGTTACGGCGTTCGACTTCCTTGGTGCCGCACTTTTCGTGGCTACCGTCGTTCAAGACTTCTTCGTTCGCGCAAACAATCTTGCAGTGCTTGCACCACCACACCTGAGCATCGGCGTAATAAGCGAGGCGCTTGCCGTCGCGGTACTTGCGAACCTCGTCCTTACCCTTGGCTTCGACATCGGCCGGAATCGGGAGTTCTTCAATCGGGCGGCCCTTCTGCTGGTCTTCATCGAACCAGGTGCCATAAAGGCGCTTGAAAATCCACTGCGTCCACTTGTAATACTTCGGGTCAGTGGTGTTGACTTCCTTGTTCCAGTCGTAAGAGAGACCGAGGCGCTTGATCTGGCGGCGGAAATTGTCGCAGTTCTTCTTGGTCGTAATGGCCGGGTGCGTACCGGTCTGGATGGCGTACTGTTCAGCAGGGAGGCCGAATGCGTCCCAACCCATCGGGTGGAGCACATTGAAACCACGGCTGCGCTTGTAGCGGCAAATGATATCCGTTGCAGTGTAACCTTCCGGGTGACCTACATGGAGGCCAGCACCACTCGGGTACGGGAACATATCCAAGCAATAATACTTCGGCTTGGACTTATCTTCGCCAGTCTTAAACGTCTGATGTTCTTCCCAGTAGGCTTGCCACTTGGTTTCGATTTCTTGCGGATTATACTTTGCCATTATTTATTCCTCTAACGCCGCGACGGAACCGCCACGACCTCATTAAATTTTCGAGGCAAAAGATAGAAACTTAAAAAGCCCCGCATTGCGGGACCAGTAGCAAAAGAGCGTTACAAAAACATCAATCCGATACTATCGATTCTGGATTCTGTTCACCTAAATTATTCCATTTGCCGCTAGAACATTTAAAATACATGTCCCTGTAAGCATGGTAAGGCTCATAATGGTATTTCGCTATTTTTCCTTCATTTGCAGCATCACATTTTTCTTCAATCCATCCATTATCGGTATAAGTAAAAACCACAATATTAGCCGTTTTCAATCTGTTGAAACGCGGATCTCCGCCAGCACTTAATCGCAAACCGCCACACCAATAATCCGTTTGTTCGTCATCATAAGAAGCAAGGCTGACGCTATTACGGTTTTCTCTGCACTGAGCTTGAACGGCTGCAGCCAAAGGAGCAGCGTGGTCCAAATCGATCCAAGTTCCTTGTTCGCACTTGAAATAGTAATAATCTCGATAATAGACGGCTGAATCCGTAAGCTGAACAAACATAGAATCAATAGCGCCTTCACGTTCCGAACCGCATGTCGGAAAAACTCTCAACGCTCTTTGATACCGAGATTTTTCCCAAGTTCCCTGTTTGCACTCATAATAAGTCCAATATAAAGCTAGCACAGAATCCACAGCACCTTCGTTATCGGCCCTACATTCAGAAAAATCTTCCACTCGACGAATAAACGTACTTGCCGAACTTAAAATTTCAGAACTACTCGAAGCAACTTCGCTAGAAGACTCTGGACTTGAAACAGCCTCGCTGCTAGAAGATACTGGACCTGAGCCTGTTTCACTACTAGAAGCCACGCTACTCGAAGATTCTACAGCCGACGATTCAGTCGCTGCGGGAATCGGGTTATTCACGGCATCGTCACCGCACGCCGTAAAAGACAAAACTGAAATAGATGCTAGCATCGCTAGCACCGAAGCATGATTCCTTTTGAACATAAAAATTCCCTATACGTTCCAAAATTTTATCCAAATAATATAAACTTATTTTATCAAAAGACTCTTTATCCAATAAATGTAAGCAAAAAAGAATTTCATTTTTTACAGAGCCTTTTTCTCTGGATAAATAAAGGAGATTCTCACATTAGAATTATCCTTGCATCCAACCACACGGCTTAACCTATATCGATGAGCAGGAATCGTATCCCGAACGCTTTGGGGGTCTTCAGATTTGCTACACACTGTGTTATGGAGTAGTTCGTCAGCAATTTCTTCATCTGTAGTTTCCAAAGTCCAAGTTCCATCTTCCCGATAACGATAATAATTCTGAGGCAAGCAATAACTATACTGAAAACCGATATCACTATTATGCTCTAACTTTTGCGCCAAGAGAACATCCTTATCCCAGCAATGTTCAAGCAAGCCAGCAGCACGATCATTTACAGAAGCTTCTTTAGGCAAATCCAGAACATCGTACTCCTCGTCAGTCAAGCCCTTTTTCCGAGGATCCGTATATTGTTGCGGAATAAGTTTTGTGGTTTTCCATTTACCTTCATCACAATAATAGAACGCACCATCAGATTCTTTAAAACGTTGTCCATAATACGCGTCTTCACGAATCGGGCATGCGCCCAATTTAGGGTCAAAATTACTTTCATGCCAATAGCCATCCTCAAATAGATAATACCGTCTTTCGCCTTGAGATTCAAACGAGCAAGTATCTCCTTCAACAGTTTTACTAGTCGTGCAGTTATAAACAACTTCATCTACGAGTTCCCACACAACACCTTCGTCATACGCCCCTCCTAAATCAGAATGCACAACATGTAAGCATTGATAGTATGCCGTATATCCGTTTGAATATGTAATTTTCCCAGTATCCCATTCATTTTCAGCATTGCATTCTTTGGCGGGAGCCTTCAAGCAATCGCTTTCATTCCAGGTTCCGTTTCCCACATATTCATAGCATTTTCCCCAACGGTCGCCACAACAGTAAAAGCCGCCCTCCGAAATATGCACATTACAAAGACTCCCTACAGATACACCCGCAGTATCGCAAGCGACAACAGGCTCCGCCTCATACCAGTTGCCCTTTTCGCACTTATAATAACTAATTGAAAAGCCGTATTTAGCGCCACCGTTCCATAATGAATCGACAGCGCCCTCATTGAGCGCATCACACTTTGGAAGTTGCGTAGTTACAACGATTTTTTCCAAGTTCGAAATTTCAGAACTACTCGAAGCAACTTCGCTAGAAGATACAGGATTTGAAATGACTTCACTACTTGAAGATTCAGCCGCCGAAGATTCGGTCGCCACAGGCGTCGGGTTACTCACCGCATCATCGCTGCACGCCGTAAAAAACAAAAAAGATGCCAGCATCGCTAGCACGGAGACATGATTCCTTTTGAACATAAAAACAACTCCCATTATGTTCCAAAAATTTATCCGTAAAATACAAACTCACAAATTCAAAAACCATTTTTACAAAAAAATGTAAGAAAAAAAGAAGCCCCAGAAGGCGGCCACCCTTCCAGAGCTAAAATTACAAGTCTACGCTATTAGTTTTTAGTTTTCGCCATTTCGCATTTCAGTCTGCTCACGGTCCATGGTGTAGGTCAGGTATTCTCTAAAGTCACGATCGATTTCCACTTCTGGATCGTCGTTATAATGACCAGAGAGAATATCAATAAGTTCTCGATTGTCTGCCCAGCCAAGCACACCGACAGCGTCAAACGTCATGGACTTATCGCCCGGAGCTTTGGCTATATATTCAATCTTGGACTTTTCGACCCAGCCCTGCCCACAGCTTCCTTTAACGAGAACTTCCGTGTCAGCTTCCCTGACAATCGTAAGAGCATCATTAAAGCCTGCCGTGCACACGACCTTGCCACCACCTTTATCTGATGTAACATTGATATCACCTAGCTTAGACTTTACTTGTCTCGCCGCAAAAGAAGACGAGACCAGAACAGACAAAGCAAGGAACATCATCAACTTTGCGGTTTTCATGATTGACCTCCTTATTGTATTAGGGTGGGACATCCACCCACTTTTCAAATTACAAAGTAAAGTTTACAGAAACCAGAAAATGCATGGTTTAAGTTAGAATAGAGACATTTTTTCCCGTTTTTATTTTCCATGCTAAGCAACTGGCTCCCGCGCCCATTCTGTAAACTTTCTTTTTCTATTTATTTAACCCTTATTAAAATATTTTTAAGTCGTTGAACCTCCACGATTTGTTATTATTCCGTCATGCTTTTAAAAAAATCTTGCTTACTCGCGTCCATGGTTTTAGCGCTCGCCACGAGTGCTTTTGCTCAAAGTTCCGATGATGACGAATGGGTTTCTGTCGATTCACCGAGACCCGCTTCCGAAAGTGAAAAATCAGGTTCTTACGACGGAACAAACGACAGCGAATTCGCAAATGACGAAGAATACGCAAGCGCATACGCAAGATACAAGACGCAGACAACATCGCGTTCCGAAATCAGCAAGCAGCGCAGCGAAGGGTTCTCGCAGTCCGTGTTCCTTGGAGCTCGTTTGCAAGGCGGCTTCAACACGTTCCTCGGTTCAAAATCCGATGGCTGGGGCGCAGGCTGGAACGTCGGTGGCGGTCTCATCATCAAGATTTCGATGTTCACAAAGAACTTCAGCATTGTGCCGGAACTCACGTTCAACTATCGCCAGTACAATTACGAAAAAGACATGAATGATCTTTACACAAACAAGGCAAGGATCAACATCATGTTGTTTGAACTTCCGATCATGTTCCGCTACACGTTCGACCAGTACGACTTCTTTGCAGCTGCCGGTTTGCACCTCGGTCTCAAGCTGATGGGTAGCGCCGAATACGGTTCCGAACCGAAAGCTGGCGTCATCGCCGATAAAGAGAACAGCGGTATGAAATCCACCACCGAAATCGCAACCACGAACATGGAAGTGGGCTTTGCTATCGAAGGCGGCTACATGCTGACGAGAAACGTTCATTTGAACCTCCGCATTGTCCAGAGCTTCACGAACCTCCTGAACCACGGCTTGACCGTGAAGCAGCCGTTTGACGAAGCCACGCTTCTCACGTTCTACACCAACGTCGGTATAGCATTCCTGTTCTAGTCGGTTAGTTATTAGTCATTGGTCATTAGTCAATAGTTTTTAATTGCAACAAAAGGAAGCGCCAAACGCTTCCTTTTGTTTTTACGCATTTGTCTGTAGGGAACCAACACACTCGTCATGTTGAGCCCGCAGGGCGATATACGATACTTGGGACTTTAGTCCCTTAGTAGAGTTAAGCTCTTTGGGCTAACATCCAGTTAAGTTTTATGACTGACGAGATGCGCCGCCGAATGGCGAGACGCGCGCCTTACCTTCTGCGGATTCTCGGGATTTCCTTCTGGATGAGGAGTTTCTCGATCGGGGCAAATTCTTCGTGCGGCTTGATAGCTTCCTTGTAGAGCACGTCGGCGAGCGTCGGGTTGTGCGCTAGGAACGCAATCAGAATCGCGTTGCGCAAGAAGAATTCATCCATCGCAGCGACTTCGTACTTCTCGTAGAAATTCGCGACATATTCCGCAGCGAGCCTGTAATTCTTGGCACGGGCAGCTTCCATGATGTTAAACTCATCCACGAACGATTCCGGCAGCGCACCCGCATTCACAAGATTGCGAACTTTAACATAAACCTTGTTCGTGTCGCGAGCTTCCATTGGAATGCCACGCATCCATTCCACATATTCTTCGCGGAACTTTTTCCAATCCGGGGAAGTTTCATCCACCTTAAATTTCGGGCGAACGAGGCTATCCACCGCCGTTGCTGAATCAGAGACATTTTCCGAGACTGCCGCAGAATCAGCGCCCTTTTCAGAGTCATCCGCATTGGAATCGAGCATCGCCGAGATGCCTTCAAAAACTTTCTTGCGCTTTTTCACTTCTTTGATATATGCCAATAGCGCACGTTCACGGTACTTGTCCGTACCCGCCTTGAGCATGGACTGCACCTTTATCGGGCGGCGCAATGCATAATCCGCCGAGTCCAAATATTCCGGCCAACAAATTTCGCAGCTGTCGAACACCTGCACAATGCGCGCATTCGAATGTACAAAGCGAGCCTCTTCCGCCTTGTTGTCAACAATCGGGATAAACGTGCTGTTCGGTTCCACACCATCCAAGAGCGATGTAATCATCTTCGACGTAAAGAGGAAATTCTGTTCGCCAAAGAAATCCGGTTCGCGGTGGATGCGCTTGAATTCCTTCACGAGCGTTGAATCCGTGCTAAAGCGGCCAATGGCACGCTGCATCACCGGTTCGTCACTAGCGACAATGATAATGTCCGGCTCCTCAGGAGCCTTGTACAAACTCACGTACGGAAACGCCACATCGAGCGCCTTCAAAATGTTGAGGAACAGCAAGTCGTTAAATTCGTATGTTTGAATCCACTGCACCCAAAGTCCGCCCGGCTTCATGTAGCGGCGCATCTTGGTGTAAAATTCATGGCTGAACAAGCTCGCAACACCGCTCACCCACGGGTTACTCGGCACGCTAATCATCAAGTCATACTTGCGGCGGTTCGTGAGGAAGAACGTCTGCGCGTCATCAATGAAAATGTGGATGCGCGGGTCATCGTAGCCGCGAGCGTTCCACGGATAAAATCCGCGAGCGAGGTTCATCATTTCTTCTTCGATTTCCACGCAGTCAAAATCGCGCACCAGCGGATCCGAGAGCAAATAATGTGCGCCCATGCCACTGCCAAACCCAACCATCGCCGCATCGTAAGGCTTGTCCTTCATCGCCATCGGCATAAATGCAGTCGCCGCCTGCGTAAGCTCATCGCCTTCAATCGGGCGTTCACGATTCTTGCTCATGCTCGCATCAGCCTTGCCGTTCGTCTTTACGTAATAATGCACGTCGGATTCGTGGAAGCTAATCGTCGCCGTCTTACCGTCACGCACCACAATCTTTTCGTCCGGATGCAAATTCTTGTAAGCGCGGAAGGCGCCTGACGTAATCATGTGCGGATCAAAATTCACAAAGAACGAAGGCAAAATCATCACCGCCGTCATCACGTAAAAGAGCACGCTATAGCGAAACTTTTTGCGATAAATGACGAGCAAGATAAAGCCAATCATAAAGTCGAGTACAGCCGCGAGCACAAGCGACCCCTTGAGTTGCATCAGCGGCAACAGCAAAAGTCCACCGCCTGCCGAACCGAGAATTGAGCCCACCGTATTCCAGCCGTACACCTTTCCAATCGGGGCTTCACTCTTGAACGCACGCGTGAGAATCAACGTAATGAGCGGGAGCGTCATGCCAGCAAAGAAGCTCGTCGGCACCATCCACAAAATCGAAAGTGCGTACTTGAAAATGCTCCAGCAAACATAACCGTCGTTCGTCGTATTGAAAATCTGGTTTGCGACATTCATGCCTTCCCAGAACGGCTTGTAAAAATACAGAGTGCAAAGCGCAAAGAATCCCATGAAAATCTGCGCGAGCGAAAGCACCACGAGCGAGTCCTTCTTCAACAGCTTTCCGCTCACGGCACTGCCTATCGCAAGCCCCAGAATAAACGCCGAAAGCATCTGGTCAAAGCTATGACTCGAAGAACCCATCAACAGCGAGAGCAAACGAATCCAGACGATTTCATAGACAAACGAAGTAAGACCCGTAATACCCGCAATCCAGAACCACATGTTATTCGGCGGCATGGCGAGCTTATGTTCCGCCACATAATCTTCGTTAAGAGGTTCCGCGCGCATTTCGCGAACTCCCGCCGCATCCCCGCCAGCAGTCGCCAGCGACCCAGCACCTTCTTCTTCAAGTTCTTCCTCGTACGTCGAAGGCGTCGTATAGCCGATAAAGCAGAACACCGCCGCCAATAAGAAGTTAATCGAAGCCGCGACGCAAAGCGTGATGTGGTTTCCGAGTTCCGGAATCAAGATGTAGCTTGTGAACAAAATACCAATGGCACTACCGAGACTGTTTGTAAAGTAAAGCATCGGGAGCGAGACTTCGGCACCGCTCTTACGCATGAGACCTGCCGCGATGAACGGGAACGTCATACCCACAGCAATCGCAATCGGGAGCGTCGAACCCGTCGCAAGCACTACCTTCAAAATTTCCGCACCGCGCGAACTCAACCCCGCGACAAAATTCGAATCGTAAAAGTAATCCGTGAGCCAAATGTACATCGGGTGGTAAATGATGCCGCCAATGCCAATTGCAAGTTCCACCGCCGCATACCCAAGCAGCGGTCGCTTCACGCGCTCCACAAGCTTACCCGCGACAAAACTACCGATCGCAAGCCCGCCCATGTAAATGCAGAGCGTAAGCACCTGACCATAGCTCGAATGTCCGAGGAAAAGTTTAAGGTACCTGGCCCACGACCCCTCGTAAATGAGACCCGCAAAACCAGAGAGAGCAAAAAGCGCGTAAATAACGATATTCATGAGTGCAAATCTATACTAATTAAGTAGTTATAAATCACCCGCATCGCTTTTTCATTGTAACTTTTTAAAGACTTTTCTTTTAGATAAAAAGCACCCGCAGCCGTCATTGAAATCATTCAACCGATTAACCTACATACCATTTCAATAGGAATATGTAATTTTGGGTATTATGGGTTCATAGCTCGTGACAACACGCCGAGCATTTTCTATTTTTATGCATAAAAACAAATATACGCATAAATTCGAATTTTAAACACGGAAATCAAAATGACTCTTCGCGAAGCGTTTGAATCAAAGATGATGCTGCTCGATGGCGGCATGGGCTCTGTTATCCAGACTTACGGGATTAAGGGCGCCAACAACGATATGCTCTCCATCGAAAAGCCCGACATCATTCTCGACATCCAGCGTCGTTACGTGGATGCAGGCGTGGATTGCCTCACCACGAACACGTTCTCGAGCCAGCGCGTGAGCCAGCATGAATACCACCAGGAACATCGCATCGCCGAGATGAACCGCGCTTCCGTGAAAATCGCAAAGCAGGCCGCCGAAGAAGGCTTCAAGAAGTATGGCCGCAAGGTCTATATTCTGGGCGACGTCGGCCCGACGAGCAAGATGCTCTCCATGAGCGAAGACGTGAACGACCCGGCAAGCCGCGCCATCACATTTGACGAACTCGAAGATGCGTATTTGGAACAAATTTCCGTACTCATGGAAGAAGGCGTTGACGCCATCCTCATTGAAACGATTTTCGATACGCTGAATGCAAAGGCCGCCCTCAGCGCTTACAGCAAGGCAAATGATGCACGCATTGAAGCCGCCAAGGCTGCAGGCACTCCCGAAGCAGAAATTAAGCCGATTGAAGTTATGCTCTCGATGACCGTGAGCGACGCCTCCGGCCGTACGCTTTCGGGCCAGACCGTCGAAGCTTTTGCCGTGAGCGTGATGCACATGCACCCGCTTTCCATCGGCTTAAACTGCGGTCTCGGTGCAGACGGCATGGTGCCGTACCTCCGCCGCATGGGCGCTATCGCTCCGTGCTACCTCAGCTGCCACCCGAACGCAGGGCTTCCAAACCAGTTCGGCGGTTACGACGACACGCCCGAAGACATGGTGCGCCTGATGCGCGTTTATCTGGACGACAAGCTCGTGAACATGATTGGTGGTTGCTGCGGTACGACTCCAGAACACATCGCCGCGATGCGCAAAATGCTGGACGAACTCCCGGCCGACTACAAGCGCCGTGAACCCGCACCCAAGTACGTCACTTGCCCGCGCCTCCGCCTTGCGGGGCTCGAACCGTTGTTCAGAGAACAGGTTCGCCCGAGCAACGGCGCCGACAGCTGCAATGCCGATGATTTCGTAAAGGTCGGCGAACGTTGCAACGTCGCGGGCTCCAAGAAGTTCCTGCGTCTCATCAACGAGAAGAATTACGAAGAAGCGCTCGACATTGCCCGTAAGCAAGTCGATGACGGCGCCGACGTCATTGACGTCAACATGGACGACGGTCTCCTCGATGCCACCGCCGAAATGCGCACATTCTTGAACTTGATTGCATCCGACCCTGCTGTAAGCCGCGTGCCTATCATGGTCGATAGCTCCCGCTTCGAAGTTATCGAAGAAGGCCTCAAGTGCATTCAGGGCAAGAGCATCGTGAACTCCATCTCCTTGAAGATGGGCGAAAAGGCGTTTATCGAACATGCGCTCACCGTGAAGCGCCTCGGCGCCGCCGTAATCGTGATGCTCTTCGACGAAGAAGGTCAGGCCACGAACTACGAGCGCCGCGTACAAATTGCATCCCGTGCTTACGATATCATGGTGAAGCAACTTCACTTTGATCCGTCCGATATCATTTACGACCCGAACGTTTTGACAGTCGCTACCGGCATGGCAGAACACAACGCCTATGCCATTGACTTTATCCGCGCCGTCCGCTGGATTATGGACAACCTCCCCGGCGTCCGTATCTCGGGTGGTCTTTCGAACCTTTCGTTCGCATTCCGCGGCAACAACTACTTGCGCGAAGCAATGCACACCACGTTCTTGCATTACGCCATCCCGAACGGCATGGGCATGGCCATCATGAACCCGAGCGCCATTATCAAGTACAAGACAATTCCGCTTGAACTCCGCATGGCAATTACCGAAGTTATCTTCAACACGGAACCGGAAGCCAGCGAAGAACTCATCGAAATTGCAAGCCGCATGAATGCTGCCGCCGCAGCTGCAAAAGAAGCAGGCACCAAATACGATCCAAAGGCGATTTTTGCCGTAAGCACAGGCGCAAGCAGCTCTTCTGACGAAGGCAACGCTACCGCTGACGCCAAGCCCACCACGCCCGAAGAACGTTTGCAAGAAGCTCTCCTCAAGGGAACTTCTACAACGCTCCAGCCAGACTTAATGGAACTCATCAACCGTGGCGATAGCCCGGTCGGCATTATTTCTGGTCCGCTCATGGATGGCATGAACGAAGTCGGCCGCCGATTCGGTGAAGGCAAGATGTTCCTCCCGCAAGTCGTGAAGACCGCACGTACGATGAAAAAAGCTGTAGAAATTTTGCAGCCTTACATCGAAGCAGGCAAAAATGCAAACGCATCGAGCCGCGGTAAAATCGTCATCGCCACCGTCAAGGGCGACGTGCACGATATCGGCAAGAACATCGTTTCTGTGATTATGGCTTGTAACGGCTATGACATGGTGGACCTCGGCGTGATGGTTCCCGAAGATGTGATTGTCAAGGCCGCGATTGAAAACAAAGCAGATATCTTGAGCCTTTCCGGTCTCATTACGCCGTCTCTTGAAGAAATGTGTACGGTCGCAAAGGCTATGCAAGCCGCCGGTCAGCGCATCCCAATTATCGTCGGTGGTGCCACCACCTCGCCCACGCATACTGCCGTGAAAATCGCTCCGTGCTATGACGGTCCTGTTTTCCACGTGCGCGACGCCGCTAGCAATCCGGGCCTCGCCCAGAAATTGCTCGACCCCGCCACCCGCGAACAAACGATTCAAGAAAACCGCGAAGAGCAGCAGCGCATCCGCGACAAGCAAAACGGCATCAAGACCGAAGCCGCAAACGCCATGGCCGCAGCCGCCTCCACGCCGGAAGAACGCCGTTTCCAATACGACTGGAGCAAATACCAGCCGGTACAGCCGCCGTTCATGGGCGAAAGCAAGCTCCCGCCGATTCCTATCGAAAAGATTATCCCGCTCATCAGCTGGGAATACTTCTTCTTCACTTGGAAAATCAAGCCGGACGAAGAAGAAGCCAAGAAGCTCAAGGCCGACGCCGAAGCGCTCATCAAGTCGCTCACAAAGCCCGAATACGCGCTCCGCGCCGTTCAGGCATTCTACCCTGCTGCCGGTACTGAAAAGTCCGTTATCTTTAACACGGGCCGCACAGGCACGGACGCAGACCTCATCGAAGTCTCGACCGCACGTCAGCAGAATCCCGAAGGTACTTGCCTTTCCCTCTGCGACTACGTCGCTCCGGCAAATGCAAATACAGCAAGCGTTTTCGCCTCTCCCGCAGGCAAGGACGTTTTCCGCGACATCGTCGGTGCATTCGCAGTGACCATGAGCGATACATTCGTCAAACGCTTGGAAAAACTCAAAGCAGAACAGGGCGGCAGCGATTACGACGTTCTCCTCATGCAGACTGTCGCCGACCGCCTCGCCGAAGCAGGTGCTGAATACTTGAGCCAGGAACTCGACCGCACAAGCGGCTGGAAGGGCATCCGCCCAGCCGTCGGTTACCCCGTGCTCCCGAACATCAAGGAAATTTTCAACGTCGCAAAACTCATCGACTTTGGCAGCGTAGGCATCAGCCTCACTGAAAATGGTGCGATGTATCCGCAAGCATCCGTAAGCGGCCTCTACATCAGCCACCCCGAAATTGATTACTTCCAGGTAAAGTTATAATGCAAATCAGAACCGCAATCACTTTTGGCTGATGTTCGATGGAGACAAGTTAATCTCGTTCGTCGATGGACTATTACGCTAAATTCGGATTTGCAAATGAAGGTGTCAGCAATTCCGTCCACGGCGGAGTCGTCTGGTACCAAATGCGCCTTACGTTTTAGCTTCAGCCTTCCACGGCGTAAGCCCAACAACCTGATCGACAGGGAGTGCAAATGCAATTCCCTGCCCCATCGTATTCAGGCCCGCTTTTTCGTACAAAGCGTGCAGCACAGCATCCTTCACGTTCAGCGGCACAAGAATCATCACGACTTCTTTTTCAGGCTGAATGGCGATATGGAAGAACGCTTCCGCTTCCTTATTTGCCGTACCACGGGCGTTCAAGACCGTGCCACCACGGGCTCCCGCCTCTTTAGCGGCTTCCATCACAGTATCGGAGAATCCGTTATTCACAATGCAGATAATTAATTCATGTGTATTCGGTTTCATAATTAGCCTCTCCCTACCTGAGATCGGTTGTCGCTCAAAAAGTTAAATACCGACTTGCCAATAACGCTTGACATCGGAATCGTATAGGCAATGCCCTTGCCGTTCACAATCGTCCTGAATTTTTCTTCCAGACATTCCAAGACTGCAGGCACATGGTCTTCGCCAATGATGCTGATAATCACCGCACGTTCAGAGTCTGCAAGTCCAAGTGCAGCCATGATTTCGCGCGGAGCTGTCCCGTGACCATAAAACACGAACTGCATATTTGCGCCAAACGACTGGATGTAATCCATGTAAAAGTCCGCTTTTGCGCGGTTCACCGTCGTCACCAGAATCTTAAGGCGATTCATCGAAACTTTCGAATGAACCTTTTGAGGCACCGCCCGTTTCAAAACATTCTTTACTGTTTCAACCATCGTAGCCTCTACACAAAGTCAATAATCTGTTCATCATCGGCATCCTGCAAGCGACGCATCATAATTCTGTTACGCCAAAGCCTTGCCACAATCGCCTTGAAACCAAGCACCTGGATTGTAATGAGCGGAGTCATCGCAACCATCGCCACAATGCCAAACGCATAATTCAAAATTGAATCGCCGCCATCGTGAATCACGGAGCAAGCGCCAATTGCCAACGGCAGAATAAAGCTCGAAGTCAACGGACCACTCGCCACGCCACCAGAGTCAAACGCAATTGCCGTATAAAGTTTCGGCACAAAGAAGGAGAGCCCCAGTGAAATAAAGTAGCCAGGCAAGAGGTAATAAATAATCGGGAATCCGATAATAATGCGAAGCATCGAAAGTCCAATCGAAATGCCCACGCCCACCGAGAGTGCAATCAGCATCGAGCGCTTGGTCACAAGGCCACCGGTCACTTCTTCGACCTGCTTGTTGAGCACGTGCACCGCCGGTTCTGCAAGCACCACCACCATGCCGATGATAAAGCCAGCCGCCACAAGCGCGTGCGGGCGTTTCGCCAGTTCACACCCGATTTCAAAACCAATCGGCAAGAACCCGACCGTCACCGCCGTCAAGAAAATCACAAGCCCGAAAAACGTATAAAGGATCCCGACGCCCACTTGCACAAGCTTCACCATCGGGAGCTTGAGTACGGTCCACTGCAACGCGCAGAAGAACACGACAATCAGCCCAAGCGCCACAAGCACCTCACGAGCAATCACCATTACCGTAGGCAAGAATTGATCGCCAAGGCTAGCGTCCACCGAGTACGCCGCCGTCGAAAGTTCATACGTCAGGTCGCCCTTCGAAAATACCACCAAGCCCATCAGCGCCAAAATCGGACCAACCGAGCAAAGCGCAATCAAACCGAAGCTGTTTTCCGAAGCATGCTTACCACCAATCGCACCAGCAACGCCCACACCAAGCGCCATGATAAACGGCACCGTAATCGGTCCTGTCGTCACACCACCCGAGTCAAACGCGAGCGGCACAAACGCGTTCCGTCCGACGGACACCATAAGCATCCCGAGCATGAACAGCACCATGTAAAAGAAAATGATAATCAGCGAAAGGTCTTTCTTAAATACAATCTTCAAAATTGCAAGGAGCAAAAAAATCCCGACACCCACGCCAATCGTCGAAATCAGGAGAATCGGCCGCACCGCATTTTTCACCTGTTCCGCAAGCACGGACAAGTCCGGTTCCGCAACCGTAATGAGCACGCCCATCACAAAGCACACCGAAACGAGCAACAGGAGCCGCCGCGACTTAGTCAAGCCCGACCCCACATACGCCCCCATCGGCGTCATCGCAAGGTCTGCCCCCAGATTAAAAAGTCCTATCCCGATAATCAAGAAAATCGCGCTAACCGTAAAAACAATTTGCTCTTTCAGCGAAAAAGTCACAAGCGGAGTATGCGACACCACCAGCACAATAAGCGTAATGGGCAAAACAGAGGCAAAAGCCTCTTTCAATTTTTCAAAAAGAATTTTTTGCATCGCTATATAATATAATTAAATGGTTATTAGTTATTAGTCATTGGTCAATAGTCAATAGCAACTTGTCATCCTGACCCTGGAGCGTAGCGATAGGGAGGGATCCAGTCAAGTCTAGTCAATACTATTGAATTTGATTCAAAAAAAATTTTAGTATTCGTGCAACCAGCCCTCATCCCCATACATCAAAAGTAACGAAATGGACGAAAAAGTCATCATAAAGAAGATTCAACAAGGAAGTCGTGAAGCCCTTGGCATGCTGTGGAAGTCCCATAGCACAAATGTTCTGAACCTTGCGTTCAGAATGCTCAAGAACCGCGACGAGGCTGAAGACATCTTGATGGACATTTTCGTCTCAGTTCCTGGGAAAATCAAAAAGTTCCGCGGCGAAAGTGCTCTCAGCACCTGGCTGTACCGCCTCACCGTCAACGAGTGTTTGATGAGGCTACGGTCCAAGAAGCGCCATGCCGAGCTCGAAGAAGAACATATCGATCTCGTGACGGACAGCGCTCTCGGGAGCAAGCACGAGGAACAAAAGGATTACGACCCGGAACTGCTTGAATTTGGACTGTCAAAGCTCTCCGCCGAAACGCGAAGCATGCTCTGGCTCAAAGACGCCGAAGATCTTGGCATCAAAGACTTGTCCGAGATCTACAACATGCCCGAAGGCACAATCAAGGCAAGGCTTAGCCGAGCAAGAACAGTCGTCAAGAACTTTTTACAGGAGAACCTGAACTATGCATGATAAAATCGATTTTTCAAGACTCGAAAGAATCGAACCCAGGAAAGACTCCTGGGAAAAAGTCTGTGCAAGACTCGATTCTTCAGAAAAGAACAAGTTTATCAACTTCATCCAGACGCGTACAAAATACGCGCTTGCAGCAAGCTTTACTGTCATCGCATTTTGGACGGCCTTCATGACCGTCATGCTGAACACTAACAATTCCGAAGACATCCTCATCAAGAATGTCGCCTCTGACGAGCTCGTTTCTTGGTACGGCAATCTCGGCGAAAAGAGCGATGACGAGCTCGAAAATTTGGATACCTACAACTCCATCAGCTATTTATTACAGGAGACTAAATAATGAACGCTTCCACCAAGACATTCTTCGCAAGCCTGATTATACTCGCTTGCTCTCTCGGATTTGCCATTGGCGCCTTCTGCTTTGCAGACCGCGGCTTTGGCGCTACATGCTGCTCCAAGCAGTCCACATGCACGCCATCGCATAAGCAGTGCGCCTGTGGCTGCGAAAACCATGACTGTGCCAAGAACGACTGCTCTTGCAACTGCTGCAAGCGTGGCGGTATGTATCATGGCAAGCATCACGGCGAATTCCATGGTGAACGCTTCCATGACAGAGATTTCCGCGATGGCCGCCCTGAAGGTCCGCGCGAACACTTCAAGGATGCCAAGCATTTCGACAAGAAGTTCGACTTCAAGAAAGGCCCTGGTCCTGAATTCATGGATTCCATTCTCCAGGTCACGCACGAACAAAGAGCCGCCCTCGACCAGCAGCGCATCGTAATGGATTCCACGTTTAAGGAACTCCGCAAGCAAAAGAAGGATGCTGAAAAGGCTCTGCACAAAGCTCTCGACAGCAATGACGAAAAGCAAATTGCTGCAGCCAAGGCAAGCATTCTCAAAGCTCAGGAAGCATTGCTCGACCACAGAATTAACGGCGTAAAGAACTTCAACAAGATCCTCACCAAGGAACAGCTCGAAAAGTTCAAGAGCTTCCACAAGGATCACCACAACAAACCCTAGAATTTTATTTTCATGATTCCTTGAAAAATAAGCCTCCGGTCACCCGACCGGAGACTTTCTGTTTTTACAAGCGATTCATAATCAATTACATTTATCTTTTCACGTCATTCTGAGCGAAGCGAAGCATCCAGTAAAATCTTGAAATCAACCATCTACATTTTCCCACATATTTTCATCGCGGGTAGCATCCAGATGTTGTTCCGCGGTCTCGGCGATTTTTTCATTGTGACCACGCAGTGCCGCAAACGGGCTGAAAATCTTTGCACGATTCGCCACAGACATTCTCGGGTGCTTCATCAAGAAATTCCAGTCATTCCGCGGATACGGCAAATCAATTATATCCTTATAATCATCAATCATGCCTTGTGACCTCCGATTTGCTGGTTGCGCTCACGCGTAGTCGCGCCCTCCTGCATATCCATTCCCTTGAAAATGGCGTTCTTGCCAAAGCGTTTTTTAATGGCAATCTGAGCCTGCATCATCTTTTTTTCGCGCTCAATCTTCTTCACGTCCGTGAAGAGATCGTAGCTTTCTTGTGCTGCCTCCAAAACGTTATTCGCTGTAAGGTTCAATCGCTTCACCGTAAGTGACGGATTCATGATGCGGTCCGCAAGTTTCATTACCGCTTCTGCAATTGTCGATGCCGACGAAGTGTAATTCAAAAGCGGAGCTGTTCCATGTGCAGGCTTCGGGATTTCACGCCCATAATTATCGATAACCGTCTCGCCGTGATAAATTCCCTTGTCCACATTTTCGCGGTCATAGCCCACATGGAGCGTAAGGCCGTTCGTGACCAAGCCTTTCTCGACAAGGTCAAGCGCAAGCGTATCTACCATTTCGCGGATAACGATTTTTGCCTTGGCACAGTCGTACGCACAACTTAAAACCTGCCCACCGCCAATGCTATGCGTTTTGGATTTGTACTGCTTGATTTCAGCAATACCACACGGTTCATAGCCCCACGCATGGTCAATCAAGATTTCTGCATTCACGCCAAACATCTTGTAAAGCGCATCAGGATGCTTGACGCTCGCACGCGCAAGGTCGCCCATCGTAAATATTCCACGCCCGTTATTCAAGTAACAATGCGCCAAGCGCTCCGCAATACCGCGCCCCAATTGCCAAAAGCTCGTAATCGGTCGATGTCCCCAAAGCTCCTTACGGTACGTCATCTCGTCGAGTTTTGCAATGCGAACGCCATCAGCATCAGGAGCCACGTGTTTCGCCATCACGTCCATCGCAATTTTGCAAAGGTAAAGGTTTGTCCCGATGCCTGCCGTCGCCGTGATACCCGTCGTTTCAAGCACATCGCGAATCATGTCCTTTGCAAGTTCACGCGCCGACTTCTTGTACATCGAAAGGTAATGCGTCAAGTCGATAAAGCATTCGTCAATGGAATAGACATGGATATCGTCTGCGCTCACGTATTTCAGATAAACGTTAAAAACACGGGTAGAATATTCCACGTACTTTGCCATTTGCGGAGGAGCTACAATATACTCAACATCCTTGCCCGTTTGGCGTTTGACTTCGCGCACCTTCTGGATAACCTCGAACAAGCGAGCACGCCCAGGAATCCCATAAGCCTTAAGGCTCGGACTCACCGCAAGGCAAATCGTCTTTTCGGTACGGCTTGCATCCGCCACCACAAGATTCGTCTTCAGCGGATCAAGTCCGCGAAGCACACACTCCACAGACGCAAAAAACGACTTCAAGTCGATAGCAGCATAAGTACGTGTTTCGCGCGGCAATCTCATTATGCTAAATATAGATTTTTAGCTGCACAAAAGAACACTTTAAACAAAAAAGAAGTCCGTCTCCAACACAGACGGACTTTCTTTTGGATGATCGAAGAGGCTAGGCGGCAAAAACGATCAGGGCGCAGCTCAGCACGAGCAGGAGCACACCCCAGACGGTCTCGACAATGGGTCCCAACTTCCTGATCTCAGTTTCCTTGTTTTCCATGGCGTTATCCTCACTATACCCCGAGGCCTGCGACATCGCCTGCCTACAATTCTAAACTACAATTCCTGCGTGGGCGCGGAGTATACATTTTGGATATTTTTATGGACTTTTTATCAATGTGCCAGGTTGGAATATTCAAGGTGCAAATATTGCAAGTCCGCATAACGGCGCGGTTTCAATCCAAAGTAAGTGACAAATAGTGTCTTTAGGACAAGGTAAAAAAAAGCTAGAGCGTTGCAGAAAACGCACTTGCTTGGGAGCTGCATGCCTGGAGCGTGTATGCCACCGCGAACGACAGCGCCGCTGCGAGATTCGGGGGCGCGGGCGGCACAAAAAAGAAAGGGCCCCTCGAGCGTTTCGCTCAAGGGGCCCGTGAATCCAGCGGCGACCTACTCTCCCGGGCCCGGGGGCCAGGTACCATCGGCGATCTGAGGCTTAACTTCCGTGTTCGGGATGGGAACGGGTGTGACCCTCACTCGATAACCGCTGAAACAAACTCATGCATGGAACCTAAACTCTTTTGCAATCTCCAGTAGTGCTGAAGCCAGGCGGGTCCGGGCTGCTCACGCAGCGGATGAACCAAATCGTTGAAAGAAAGGAAAAGCGTCTCACGGGCTATTAGTACCGCTCGGCTCAACGTGTCGCCACGCTTACACCTGCGGCCTATCGA